>JBBIOW010000014.1:0-34416 GCA_037443165.1 Nitrospiraceae bacterium
GGGCCAGCAGTCTATCAGTAAAGAGGACATTTCTATCTTGGCGAAAGCGGACATTCTCACTTTGGGATTACAGGGTCTCGCGGCGCGCTCCGTCCATTCCGCCCTCGGATCGACGGGCTTCCGGCATGTCGTCTGCGTGCAGAGGATCGAAACACCGAGTCGCCGTCCGCGCTGACAGCCCCGGTCAAATGTGTTGACGGCGAGACAGGGTCTGACGTAAGGTGTCACCTCGATGACCGGCTTCCAGGCCGGCGAAGGCGGAACGTTCTCTTGCACACATAATCGGAGCTGGTACTGGACATGAAGATCTATCTCGCCAATCCCCGCGGGTTCTGCGCCGGCGTCGACCGGGCGATCGACATCGTCGATCTGTCTCTCAAGAAATACGGAGCGCCCATATATGTGCGGCATGAGATCGTGCACAGCCGCCACGTGGTCAATTCGCTCCGGCAAAAGGGGGCCGTCTTCGTGGAAGAGTTGAGCGAAGTCCCGGAAGGGTCGGTGGTGATCTTCAGCGCTCACGGCGTGGCCAAGGAAGTGTGGAAGGAAGCCAACAGCCGCCGGCTCAAGGTGATCGATGCGACCTGTCCCTTGGTGATCAAAGTCCACAACGAGGTGAACCGGGATTATGCCCAAGGTTACGAGTTGATCCTGATCGGTCACGCCGGCCATCCCGAGGTCATCGGAACGCTCGGGCAGATTCCGGACAAGTTCCATCTGGTCTCGTCGGTGGAAGACGTCGAGAAGCTCCAGGTCGAAAATACACACCATCTGTCCTACGTCACCCAGACCACTCTCAGCGTGGACGAATGTCGTGACATCGTTGAGGCGCTGCATCGTCGGTTCCCCAACATCAAAGGGCCCCACCAAGAGGACATCTGTTACGCCACGCAAAACCGGCAGAACGCCGTCAAAGAACTGGCCAAGCTGGTGGACGTGATCCTGGTCATCGGGTCGCCCAACAGTTCGAACTCCAATCGGCTGCGCGAATTGGGCGAGCACTGCGGGGTTCCTTCCTATCTGATCGACTCGGCCGATGACATCGATCCGGAATGGCTCAAAGGCGCCAAGGCGGTCGGCATCACGGCCGGCGCTTCAGCGCCGGAAGTCTTGGTGACCGAAGTCGTGGCCTATTTGAAAAACGACGGTCCCGCCGAAGTCGAGGACTTGACGGTGATTGAAGAGAATGTGGAATTTCTCCTGCCCAAAGAACTGGTGAGCGTCCAATCGATCTCCCGGCGCTCGAACGGCGGCTGACCGGTTCGGGTCCCCTGTCCCTCGAGCTTTAACGTCCACTACAAATAGTGGCGGACTTTCTCTCCACCCACCCCATACGGTATTTCCTTTGATTTCCACCTATGGCTGTGTTACAAGGGCCGAAACCTGCGGCTGATCGGGATAGCCGGCAACTGGAGTGCTAGGGAGGTCTACGGATGTACCTGAAGTCCTTGGAGATGGTCGGGTTTAAGTCGTTTGCCGAGGCCAAGATTCAATTTCCCAGCGGGATCACCGCCGTCGTCGGTCCAAATGGGGCCGGGAAAAGCAACGTGGTCGACGCCATCTTGTGGGTGTTGGGCGAGCAGAGCACTAAGACGCTCCGGAGCGAGCGGATGGAAGATGTCATCTTCAACGGGACCGAGCTGCGGAAGCCACTGGGGATGGCGGAAGTGTCGCTGGTCATCGGCGGGCTCAGCGGCCTGGCGCCGGATGTGGTCGCCGGCCTGCCGGGCCGGCTGCACGAGTACCAGGAGCTGATGATCACGAGGCGACTCTATCGGAACGGTGAGAGCGAATATTTGATCAACAAGACGCCCTGTCGGCTCAAGGACATTCGGAGTCTTCTCCTGGACACCCGGGCCGGGTCAAAGGGACATACGGTGATCGAACAGGGCCGGATCGATCAGATCTTGAACGCCTCGCCGCAGGATCGGCGTGAATTGATCGAGGAAACGGCCGGCATCGTCCGCTACAAAAAACAGAAAGCCGAGGCGCTCCGCAAGCTCGAGACGACCCATCAGAACCTGCTGCGGGTGCGGGACATCATCGCGGAGGTGAAAAAACAGCTCAATTCCCTCGAACGGCAGGCGAGACAGGCGCGGTCCTATCGCGCGCTCCAGCAAGAAGCGCGGGCGTTGGAAATTCGACTCCTCGCCGACGAATATCGAACTCTGCGAGCCGGCCTGAGCGTGATCGAGGAGGAGGTCGGCGGCCTGGAAGCCAGGGAGTCGGCGCAGACGGCCGAGCAAGCCCGGCTGAGCGCCGAGTTGGAAACGGTCAAGCTCAGCGTGTTGGAGAGCGGAGAGGCGATCAATCGTCTCCGCGAAGCGTTGGGGCAGGCGGAGCAGCAGCAGGCGCGGGCGCTGGCGGCGGCGGAAGTGGAACGGAACCGGATCGGACTGTACGATCAGCAGCAAGCCCAGGCCGCTCACGAGATACAGCGGCTGGCCGAAGAGCAAAATCGCGCTTCGGCGGAAGCGGATCGGTTGCGCCTCACGCTTTCCGAATGCGATGCGGAAATAGCCGAGCGGACGGGCCAGCTTGCTGAATTGGAAGCCGCTGTGCGGCAGGCGTCGGAGCAGCGATCGACGGTCGAATCGGAGGAAGAGCGGTTGCGGCAAGATATCTTGCGATTGGCGGTCTGTGTGACCGGCGGGGAGCATGCGCTCACGAAGTTGGTGGAGCGGGAGTGTGAGACGGTTCAGCGTGCGGAACGGCTGACCGGCGAGCAGGTCGAGATCGATTGCGAGAGGACCGCGCTGCTGGAGAAAGCCCGAGGATTGCAGGCTCAAGGGCGCGAGAACGAAGACCGGCGGCTGGAGTTCCAACGCGCCCGCCAGGAAACCGTCGCGGAAGCCGAGCGGGTGACGGCGGAGCTGGCGGAGACGGAACAACTCCTCAGCCGGCGCCTGGAGGAGTTCGCGGCAACCGATTCCCGGTTACGGACCCTGGAAGGCGTTGTTCGGGAGGAGATGGGCTACGGGCGGCAGGGAGAGGAAGGAACCGCGCTCAGGACCTGCGAGGGCGTGCGAGAGGCGATCGTCGAATGGCTGGCGGTGCCCCAAGGACTCGATCGAGCGATCGAGGCGGTCCTGGGCGAGCGGGTGCGAGGCTGGCTCGTCGACCACCCGTCCGTTGCCTGCCGGGCCGTGGAGTTTCTCCGCCAAAAAGACCTCGGGCGGGGCGCGTTTATTCCCCAGCAGCCGCGCTGGTCGGCAGACCGGGTTCGCGCCTGGTGGCCGGCTCTCGCCGAAGAGCCGGGTGTGAGCGGGCGGGCGCTCGATCTCGTCCAGGCGCCAGCCAGTGCCGCCGCGACCTGCGCGTGCTTGCTCGACGGCGTTGTCATTGTCGACACGTTGGAGACGGCGGTTCGGGTATGGGAACGCCACGAGTGGACCGCTCCCGACGGGCCGATGTTAGTCACCCTGGCCGGAGAGATCGTGGATGCGGCGGGCGTGATCACGGGCGGAGGAGCGGGTTCAGATACGGGCTTGTTGCAGCGGCGGCGGGAAGTCCGGCAACTTGCGGCCCGACGAGAAGAATTGGTTGGCGCCGTCGAAACGATTCGTCAGCGGCGAGAGGATCTCGCCGCGCGACTGGCGGCTTTGCGCGACGATGAGCAGCGGCTGGCTGATGCGTTGCGCGAAGCGGATATGCTGGCGCTCTCGCTGGTCAAAGACGAGGCTGGTCTGCGACAAAGCTTCGCCGAACTCGATCGGCGCGCCGAAGCGATCGCGGTCGAGCTCAAGCGTGGGCGAGAGGAGCGACAGGGCATCGAGGCCGAGATCCGGTCGATGCGCGAACGCCTGGCGTGTGACGTTCAGGACAAGGTAGAAAAGGAGGCGGCGTTGGCCGGGTTGAAAGCGAGGCTCGAAGAAATTGAGGGGGAGAGCCTGGCATTGCAACACCGGCTCACCGACGCGCGTTTGGCGGTGGAAGGATTGCGTGCACGCCGAGCCCATGCGGAAACCGATTTGGCTCGGCTTCTGGATCAGCAGAAGGCAGCGAACATCCACCGGTCGGCGCTCGGCCAACAGGTCGCGGCGCTGGAGGCGTCGCGGCAACAGAGCCAGCGGGAGTGCGAACGGCAGGACGCGTTGTGCGAGGAACTGGGACGGGCCGTGAGCCGGATCAAAGCGGAGTTGATCGCGGCGCAGGAGCGTCAGGCCGAGGAGATAGGCGCGGCCCAGCGCCTCGAACAGGCGTTGGCCGAGGTCCGGCAGGCGCTCGCGTCCATCCGGGAATTACGGATGGCGGCGGAGGTCAGGCGCGCCGAACTGAAAACGCAGCTTGCAGCCGTGGAGAGCACATTGACCGGCACCTATCAACTCGTTCCTGCGTCGGTGCTCGATCGGCAGGAAGTTGAAGAGAGGGGGGGCGGTGCCGATTGCCCGGCCGGCACGGTCCCCGAGACAGCGGCGGAGGAACTGCGGCAGCAATTGCAGAAAATCCGCGACCGCCTGGATCGCATGGGACCTATCAACCTTGCCGCCATCGAGGAACACCGGGAGCTGGAGGAGCGCTATCGCTTCCTCACGGAGCAGGAGCAGGATCTGTCCAACTCCATCAGCTCACTCAAGGAGATCATCCACCGGATCAATCGCACGACGAAAGAGATGTTCCTGGCTACGTTCAATGAGCTGCAGGAGAAGTTCGGTGAGGTCTTCGCGCAGTTCTTCCCAGGAGGCCGGGCTGAGTTGGTCTTGGTGGACGAACCGCCGCCGGAAGGGGCCGAGCCGGGAGCGAATCAGGAGCCGGGCGTGGACATCGTCGCGCAGCCGCCAGGGAAACGGCTGAAGAGCATCACGATGCTGTCGGGCGGAGAGAAGACCTTGACAGCTATGGCGTTGCTGTTCGCGAGTTTCCTCATCCGGCCGACCCCGTTTTGCATCTTGGACGAGATCGACGCACCGTTGGACGAAGAAAATATCGCGCGATTCACGGCCGTGCTGGCGGAATTGGCTCGGAACGCCCAGTTCATCGTGATCACGCATAACAAGCGCACGATGTCGGTGGCCGACTCCCTGTTCGGCGTAACCATGGAAGAGCCGGGCGTCTCCAAGCTGGTCTCCGTCCGTCTGGCCGATCTACAGCCGGCCTGAATGTCATTCACCGAAGGAAGCGGAAAAAGCTCGTAGTTCAGGGCAGTTCCGAGTCCCTTTGCTTGACTTCGCGCAGCTTGTTTGTTATAAGCCCGATGACGGGTGCGCCAACCTGTCCGGCTTCTTCTGCCGCTGCTTGGTAGGTTGATCCTGTAGTTCGCTTTCTTCCTGCCATTTCCGCCGTTCCAAGGACAGTATGGGACTGATTCGGGCATTACTCAATCGCCTCTCTGACAGCTTGTTCGCCGCCGTGCCAGAGAGGCTCAAAATAGCGGGCGATCGTTCCAGAGGACCGGCACTCCGGCTAGTGTCCGACAAGTCCGGTGCGATTTCGACCGATGCGACGACGCGCCGTCCATCCAGCCAGACATTCAGCCAACTCGACTCGATCGACGAAGCGATCCGCCGCAGTCAAGCCTGGTTCCTCGCCCGCCAGCATGCCGCCGACGGCTTCTGGGTGGCGGAGCTCGAGGCCGACACGACGCTCACCTCAGAATACATCATGTTGCGGCGCTTCCTGGGCCTCGTGGACCCGGAGCGCGAATGCAAGGCCGTCCGGTATTTGAAAGCCACCCAATTGCCCGACGGCGGCTGGCCGATCTATTACGGCGGCCCGCCTGAAATCAGCGCTTCCGTCAAGGCCTACTTTGCGCTGAAATTATGCGGCGTGCCCGCAAACGACCCGTGCCTGGTCCGTGCGCGGGCATGCATTCTCGCGCTTGGGGGCATCGTCGCGGCCAACGTGTTCACGAAAATCGCCCTCGCGCTCTTCGATCAATACGACTGGCGGGGCATTCCGAGCATGCCGCCGGAGATCATGCTGCTCCCGAAGCGGTTCTACTTCAGTGTTTACGCGATTTCGTATTGGTCGCGCGCCGTGTTGATTCCCCTGCTGATCGTGTTCGCGCACCGGCCGGTTTGCCGGATTCCGGCCGAGCAGGGGCTCGACGAGTTGTATGCGACGCCGCGCCATCTCGTCGACTATCGGAACGTCCCCCCGTTGAAGAAGGATGCGGCCTGGTTCACTTGGCGGAACGTCTTCATCACGCTGGACTCCGTGCTAAAGCTGTATGATCGCCTGCCGATCGCGTGGTTGCGTCAGAAGGCTTTGCAAAAAGCGGCCGACTGGATGCTGGTCCATATGCAGGGCAGCGGCGGCCTCGGTGCGATCTACCCGGCCATGGCCAACTCTGTCGTGGCCCTGCGCTGCCTGGGGCGCGATGTCGACGATCCTCTGGTGGTCAAAGCCCTGCAGGAAATTGAAGAGCTCGAAGTTTACGACACTGTGAGCGAGAACGGAGAGCAGGTCGAAGCGTTGCATTTGCAGCCCTGTTTCTCGCCGGTTTGGGATACCTCGCTGTTGATGAACGCGTTGATCGAGGCCGGGCTGCCGCAGGACCATCCGTCCTTGCAGAAAGCCGCCCACTGGCTGATGGCTCGCCAGACCAGGACGGAGGGGGACTGGAAGGTGTCCTCGCCCCAGGCCGAGCCGGGGGGCTGGTATTTTCAGTTCGAGAACGAGTTGTATCCCGACGTGGATGATTCCGCCGTGGTGATCATGGCGCTGTCCAAGCTGCGAATGGCGGACGAAGCGAAGCAGAAGGATGCGATTCGTCGCGGTTACCGCTGGGTCATGGCCATGCAAGGGTCTGACGGAGGATGGGGCGCCTACGACAAGGACAACAATCGCATCGTGTTCAACTACATCCCGTTCGCCGATCACCGGGCGCTCCTCGATCCCAGCACGGCGGATCTGGCGGGCCGCTGCCTGGAAATGCTGGGCACGCTCGGCTACGACAAGAGCCATCCGGCGGTGGCGCCGGCCTTGGAGTTCTTAAAGCGGGAGCAGGAGCCGGACGGCAGCTGGTATGGCCGATGGGGTGTCAACTATATCTACGGCACGTGGTCTGTGCTGGCCGGTTTGCGGGCGATCGGAGAAGATCTCTCGGCCTCCTACGTCCGCCGCGCCGTGGCCTGGTTGGAGTCGAAGCAAAATCCGGACGGGGGGTGGGGAGAATCCTGTCTCTCCTATGCCGATCCTGCGCACAGCGGAACGGGCGACAGCGCGCCGTCCCAGACCGCCTGGGCTCTGATGGCGTTGATGGCCGCCGGCGTGACCGATTCCTTCAGCGTGGTGCGGGGCATCAACTATCTCGTCCGGCAGCAGCTCAAAGACGGTTCGTGGGAGGAGATCCGTCACACCGGCACCCGATTCCCTCGCGTCTTCTATCTCCGTTACCACTGGTACTGTCAATATTTCCCGTTCTGGGCCCTTGCCATGTACCGCAATCTCAGGACCCGCGGTCGCACGAGGGCCGACGAATTGCGCCAACACGCTCGCGAGACAGGGCGCTTCCGGTTTGAATAAGTCCGGATCCCCAAGGGGCCGATTGAAGCAGGTCGGCGTGTTTGTTGCAACCCGGGTGGAGTTCAACGCGGTTCGGGAGGCCGTCGCCGTTGACAAGCAGGAGCGAACGGGCGCCTTCCGTGGTGTCGTGGGACGACGAGGCGGTGTTCGGGTACGACTCATCCAAACGGGCGTGGGGATCGATCGAGCCGGCGCCGCCAGTCGGGAGGTGCTGGCGGCGTATCCGTTCGAGTTGGTCATCTCGGCCGGGTTCGCTTGCGCCTTGTCCTCCGCTCGGGTCGGTGACCTGTTGATCGGGACCGACGTGATCCTGCACGGTGAAGCCCGGTCTTCCCTTCTTTCCTCCTCATCCCTCGTCTGCTCGAGCGACTACCGTGACACGGCCCTGCAAGCGGCGCGGGAGGTCGCGCCGACGTCTCGCTCAGGGCGATTTGTCACCGTGTCCCACGTGTTGTGGCGCGCCGAGCACAAGCGGGAAATCGCGGCGGCCACCGGCGGGCTCGCGGCGGATATGGAAAGTGCGGCGATCGCCGAGTCGGCTTACTTGCGCCGGGTGCCCTTCATGATCGCCCGGGCCGCGTCCGACCTCGTGGACGAAGATCTTCCGCTCGACTTCAATCTGTTCCTGCGACCGAACGGTTGGCTTCGCGGCTTCGCGATGGCGATGGCCCATCCGTCGAGTCTCGCGGGCCTTCACCGACTTAGGACGCAGAGCGTCGAGGCGGCGGCTCGGTTGACGGTCTTCTATGGCAAGTTTTTTGACGCGCTTCGGGAGTAGCCGCATGACGGCAGGACAGCGAGGTATCCGGTAATGGCGCAAGCGGTCGAGAAAATCGGGCGGACCACGCTTTTCATTGTGGAGGAGATGGGGCGCATGCTGCTGTTTGTTCTCGCCTCGTTCGCTTGGCTCGCGCGGCCGCCGTTCCGCCTGTTCCAGATCGTCAAACAGCTCCACTTTATCGGATACAAATCGACGTTCGTGGTGGTCCTGACGGCCGCCTTTACCGGCATGGTGCTGGGCTTGCAGGGCTACTACACGCTCCGAAAGTTCGGATCGGAAGCCTTGTTGGGATCGGCCGTCGCGCTGAGCATGATCCGGGAATTGGGGCCGGTGCTGGCGTCTCTGATGGTGACGGCGCGGGCCGGGTCCGCCATGACCGCCGAGATTGGGATCATGCGCATCACCGAGCAGATCGACGCCTTGGATACAATGGCCATCAATCCGCTGCAGTACCTGATCGCGCCGAAACTGGTGGCGGGTCTTCTCGGGGTGCCACTGCTGGTGGCCATCTTCGACGTCGTGGGGATCTACGGCGGCTATCTGGTCGGGGTCGAACTGTTGGGCGTGAACGAAGGCTCGTATTGGAGTTCGATCGAGTCGGCAGTGGAATGGAAAGATGTCTACGGCGGGATTCTGAAATCGATCAGTTTCGGGCTGATCGTCAGTTGGGTCTGCTGTTATAAAGGGTTTTATACGAGGATGAGCGCCGAGGGGCTCGGCACGGCGACGACCGAAGCCGTGGTCCTCTCGTCCGTGCTCATTCTGGTCTGGGATTATTTTCTCACGTCGGTGCTCTTATAAGTGGCGAGGGGCTCGAGGCGAGCGACGAGCGACGAGCGACATTCCAACCCCTCGCCCCTTGCCTCGTGCCTCTAGCCCGGCGGTAGCATGATTAAACTCATCGGTGTCGAAAAAACCCTCGGCGGTCAGCCGGTCCTGCGAGGGGTCGATCTGGACGTTCCCAAGGGCAAGCTGACGACGATCATCGGGCGGAGCGGCGAAGGGAAAAGCGTACTGCTCAAGCATATGATCGGCCTGCTCCAGCCCGATCGCGGTGAGGTCTGGGTCGACGGTGTGGAGATCTCGCGGTTGCGAGGGAAGGCGCTCAATGAGGTGCGCAAACGATTCGCGATGCTGTTCCAGGGCGCGGCGCTCTTCGATTCCTTGACGGTGTTCGAGAACGTCGCGTTTCCGCTTCGCGAGAAGCTGCGGCTGAAAGGTCCGGACGTGACCCGCCGTGTCAATGAAAAGCTCGAGCAGGTGGGCCTAGCCGGCATGGGACACAAGTATCCGGCTGAATTGAGCGGCGGGATGAAAAAACGGGCGGGCTTGGCGAGGGCCTTGGTGATGGAGCCGGAAATTATCCTGTTCGACGAACCGACGACCGGGCTCGATCCGCTCATGGCTAAACAGATTCACGACTTGATCACCGGCATGCAACGGACCTTTGGGTTTACGGCGGTGATGGTCAGCCATGAGATTCCGGAGATTTTCGGCATTTCCGACTGGGTAGCTATGCTGAAGGAGGGCAAGATCGTGGCCATGGCGCCCGCAGCCGAGTTCCAGCGCATCGAGGACCCGGGCATTCGCGAGTTTATTTCCGTCGGCGGGTGACGCCGCCAACCGTGAGTCGCGGGGGCCGCCAAGAGAAGCAAGCTTCTGACGGTTACCGGATGACGGTTAACGAATGACGGTGAACGGGAGCCTAAAAATGGAGAAGACGAAAGTGGAACTGGTCGTCGGCGTCTTTGTGTTGATCGGGATCGCCTGCCTGGCGTATCTCTCGATCAAGTTGGGCAAGCTGGAAGTGATCGGAGGGCGGAACTATACGGTCTTCGCAGAGTTCACCTCCGCCTCGGGGTTAAAGAACGGCGCATCGGTGGAAATCGCCGGCGTCGAGGTGGGTCGGGTGAAAGAAATCGCCCTCAAAGACGACCGGGCTTTGGTGGCTCTTGCGATCAACGACGGGGTCACGCTCTACACCGATACGATCGCGTCGATCAAGACGCGCGGCATCATCGGGGAGAAATTCATGGCTCTGTCCCCCGGCGGCGGCGGCGAGCCGCTCAAGCCAGGGGAGACGATCCGGGACACCGAGTCCGGGCTCGACCTGGAGGAGCTGGTCAGCCAATTTGTGCATGGCAACGTGAAATAACCGGGGGCGAGCGATGGAGCGGAGACAGATCAGGGCGTGGCCGAGGACATGGTGCGGATTGGGCTGGTCGGCCGGCCCGCCTGCGGTTGTCTTGATCGCCGCGTTGGCTGCCTTGATCGGCCTGATGGGGAGCGTCCGATCCGCTTGGGCTGGCGGTGCCACCGACGCCGTGAAAAGTACGATCGACGAAGTGCTGCGCATTCTCCGCGACAAGGATCTCAAGAAGCCAGAGCGGGCCGAAGAGCGGAGACATCTACTCGAGAAAGTCATCGGCGACCGATTCAATTACGAAGAGATGTCGAAACGGTCGCTGGGCGCGCCGTGGCATCAACTCGACGAGCGGGAACGGCAGGAGTTCGTGCAGCTTTTCCGGACCCTGCTGACCAATTCTTATGCCGACAAGATCGAGAGCTACTCGGGCGAGCCGGTGCAGTATATAAACGAGCGCACCGAGAAAGACTTCGCCGAAGTCCGGACGAAGATCGTGTCCGGTAAGGCAGAGATTCCGCTGGATTACCGGCTGCTGAACAGGAACGGCGAGTGGCGCGTCTATGACGTGGTCATCGACGGTGTCAGCCTGGTCAATAACTATCGAGGGCAGTTTACCAAGATCATCCGTTCGTCTTCCTATGCCGACCTCGTCGATCAACTCCGCAAAAAGTCGGACAAGATCAAGGCTCCCTGAGCCGTTCCTCCGACTCCATGCCCCCGATGCATCGACTTCTCGCCTTGGTCCTGCTCATGCTCGGGGGGGCTGCCTTCCCCTTCCCGCCGTGGTCGGCCGTTGCAGAGACCCAGTATTTTCCGATTCCCTCCGTGTCCACCACCAGAAACGACGGCAACGATGTTGGCCTGATCGCGCCGATTCTCGTGACCGAACCTGACGGTGAACTGAAGTATCTCGTGGCGCCGATGGTGATCCGCAACTCGATCGTCGGGGTCCGGGGCGCGCTCAATATCTTTCGCTACGAGCCGGGCGGCCGGGAGATGCGGTTCATCGCCTCGTTCACGGAGCAGATCGAGCGGAAGCTTCTGTTCAGCTACACGGACCCGGCCTTCAGCCACGGGCGGTACGCGCTCAGCTACGGAGGAACCTTTTTCAAAAATGCGACCGCGCGGTTTTGGGGAATCGGACAAACGGCGGTCGAAGGCAACGAGACGAACTACACGGCGCGGGAAGGCCGGGCCTGGTGGAAGTTCGGCCTCCATGCCAACGAGGTGACGCAGATCGCCGTCGGCCAGCGGTTCAGAGACGTGAGTCTTCAGCGCGGCGCGACCGATCTGCCGTTCACCGTGGATCGCTTTCCGAATGTCGATGGCGTCCGAGGCGCGACGATCCTGGGACATCGGGTCACCTTTCATTACGACACGCGCGACAGTTTGGTCACGCCGACCGACGGCATGCAAGTGACTGCCTATGCCGAACTGAACCAGAATCTTCGCAACGGCGACCATCCCGTATTCTCACGGTACGAAATTGAAGTCAAGAAGCTGTTCCCCAGCGAATCCAAGCGAGCGATCCTCGTCGTGCGTGCGGATCTGCAGGCGACGTTGGGCAGCGAGGTGCCGTTCTACGAGCAGAGTTCGCTGGGCGGGCAGAACAACCTGCGGGGGTTCGGGGTGGATCGGTTCATCGACAAGCATCTCGTGGCGGTCAGTGTCGAGGAACGCATCCACGTGATGCGGACCAAGATGTTCGGCGTCACCGCGGACTTCGAAATCGCTCCGTTCCTGGACACGGGCCAGGTGTTCGAAAACTATAAGGACGTCAGTTTTAAGGACTATCGGATGACTCCGGGAATCGGCTTCCGCGGATTGGTGCGGCCCAATGTGGTCGGCCGGGTCGATTACGGCTACAGCCGCGAAGGAGGAGCGGTGTTCGCCGGATTGGATTTCCCCTACTGACGGTCGATCGGTGGCGCGCACGATACCTGGACAAGTCCGTTGGCCGTTCGTCCTTGCTCTGCTGATCTGGTCGCTCTGCGCAGGGCAGGCCGCTGCGTTGGCGGAAGGCTTCGGGCCGTTGCCCGTGCGGAATTTTCAGCCGATCCAGCTTCTCTTCCTGGGCATGCCGGGCGACCGCGCCGAGGTGCTCAAGAAAGGTCGGCTGGATGTGCGGGTCGAACTGGCCGAGACCAGCACCATTTTCAACGAGCACACGGCGCAGGCGAGCGCAGTCATGAAATTCGAGCAACTCCGATCCGGTCTGTTTCTGCGGTATGGTCTAACCGATCGGTTAGAAGTCGGCATGGAAATGCCGGTGCTCTATCGGTATCGCGGGTTCATGGAAGGCGTCATTACGGCGACCGAACGGGCGACCACGGGTCTGAGCCCGGCTCGGGCGGCGTTGAAGGATACCGGATTTGCTTACAACCTCTCGGCGGCAGGGCGGAGGCGTTTTTCAGGAACCGACGGAGACCTTGGGCTGGGAGACATTACCCTGCTCAGCAAGTACCAGTTTCTATCGCAAAGCGCTTCACTCCCGGCCGTCTCGTTGCGGTTGGCGGTCAAGGTGCCCTCGGGAGACCAGGGCAAATTCTTCGGCAGCGGGCATCCCGACGTAGGGATTGGGCTCGCGGTGGAAAAGACGGTGGCCGGACGATGGATCCTGTACGGCAACGTCAACGGTATCTTTCCGACAGGCGAGGTGGGTGGCTTCGCGCTGCGGCCGTTCATGTCGGGGATCGCCGCGGTCGAATACCTCTGGTCGAGAGCTCTCTCGTTCACCGCCCAGTTCGATTATTATTCCACGCCGTTTGACGGGGCCGGCCTCAAACCTCTGGATCGCGGGGTCACCGAGTCTGCGGTCGGCTTCAATTATCGGCTCAGGTCGAATGTGCTCTGGCAGGTCTACGGCGTGGAGAATTTGGATTTTATTCGAGACAGCGCAGCGGATTTTACGCTCTCGACCGTGATCACGTATCGATTTGATCACGGGCAGTAACGCTCGCCTATGCGGAGCCCGGATGACTTGCTTGACACGAGCGGAAATCTGTGTGAGACTACACGCCGGTTATCTGAAATCCCTAAGAACTTGCTACTCTCGAAGCTCCTGTCCACACCGCTTCCCTAGTGACCGGGCGGTTACCACTGTACATACGAGGAGAATGACCTATGTCGTTGTTGAAGACCATACACAGCCCTGCTGATTTGAAACGGCTTCCTCCGGAGCGGTTCCCCGAGCTCTGCCAGGAAATCCGCGAGCAAATCATCGGTGTGGTCTCGAACGTCGGCGGGCATCTCGCATCCAACCTCGGCGTGGTGGAATTGACCGTCGCCTTGCACTACCTGCTCGACACGCCGAAGGACAAGATCGTGTGGGACACGAGTAACCAGGCCTACACGCATAAGCTGTTGACCGGTCGCCGCGAACAGTTCCACACTCTGCGGCAATACGGCGGGCTGAGCGGCTTCTGCAAGCGCGAGGAAAGCGTGTACGACACATTCAATGCCGGCCATGCCGGCACCGGTGTGTCGGCCGCCTTCGGCATGGTGGAAGCGCGCGATCAGCAGGGCCAGAAGCACAAAGTGGTGTGCGTGGTCGGCGACGGAGCGATGACGGCCGGCATGACGCTGGAAGGGTTGCATCACGCCGGCGGGCTTGGCAAGGACTTCCTCGTGATCCTGAACGACAACCAGATGTCGATCTCCAAAAACGTCGGGGCTATCTCCGCTTATCTGAATCGAACCTTCACCGGAGAATTTTACACGCGCGTTCGTGAAGAGACGGGCCATCTGCTGCGCCTGATTCCGGGCATCGGTCAGGACATGCAGAAGATCGCGCGTCGCGCCGAGGAATTGGCGAAAGGCGTCATCCTGCCGGGACTGCTGTTCGAGGAATTGGGCTTCCAGTATGTCGGACCGATCGACGGCCACAACTTTGAACATCTCCTTCCGACGTTGGAGAATGTGCTCAAGTTGAAAGGGCCGATCCTGCTCCACGTCATCACGAAGAAAGGACTGGGGTACGAGCCGGCCGTGAAGAATCCGGTCTGGTTCCATGCCTGCCCGCCCTTCGTCCGGGAGACCGGCGCGCCAGCGAAAAAGTCGCCGCGCCCGACCTACACCGCGATCGCGGTCGATACGCTGATCAAGCTGGCCCGGTCAGACAGGCGCGTCGTGGCCATTACCGCGGCGATGTGCGAAGGCACCGGTCTCACGGCATTTGAAAAGGAATTCCCCGACCGACTCTACGACGTTGGGATCGCGGAGCAGCATGCGGTGACGTTCGCCGCCGGGCTGGCGGCGCAGGGTATGAGGCCCGTCGTCGCCATGTACGCGACGTTTCTACAGCGGGCCTACGATCAAGTGGTGCACGATGTGGCCACGCAAAACCTGCCGGTCACGTTCTGTATCGACCGAGGTGGTTTGGTCGCCGAAGACGGCACCACGCACCACGGTGCTTTCGACCTCGCGTATCTGCGGCACGTTCCCAACATGGTCGTCATGGCGCCGAAGGACGAAAATGAGCTGCAGCATATGGTGAAAACCTGCCTGACCCATGACGGGCCTGCGTCGGTGCGCTATCCGCGAGGTGTCAGTCTGGGGGTAGGCATGGATCAGGAGCCGATGGCGCTTCCGATCGGAAAAGGCGAACTGTTGCGGGACGGAACGGACGTCGCCATCGTCGCCATCGGTGTCACGGTCTGGCAAGCCGTCCGGGCGGCTGAACGGCTGGAACGGGAAGGCATTTCCGCCGCAGTCGTCAACGCGCGGTTCGTGAAGCCTCTCGACAAGGACTTGATCGTCGATGTGGCGAAGCGGGTCCGCTATCTGGTCACGGTTGAGGAAGGTTGCAAGATGGGTGGATTCGGCTCGGCCGTGCTCGAAGCCTTGTCCGACGAAGGCCTCGCGCACCTGCGCACCAAACTGATCGGTTTGCCGGACTGGTACATCGAGCAGGGGCCGCAGGACCTGTTGCGTGAGAAATACGGGCTCACGGCGGAAGGTATTTACCGGAGCCTCAAAGAGTTGATGACCCAGACTTCGGGTGGTCGCGCAGCAATCCATGCCCGCAAGGCTATTGGCGCCGGCTACGCGCCCTTCAGCGGCGCGCCGATCGGAGACGAACAGGGGAGCTGAGCCGGAAAAAGGTTGAGGCTCAGGTTAAGGTCAAGCTGGGAGTAGGATCAGGATTTTTCTAAACCTTCATCTTAGCTGCGACCTTGGGAAACGCATGCGGATCACGAGACGCAAGACCAGGCAAATCAAAGTCGGAAGGGTGAAGATCGGCGGAGATGCGCCGATCTCCGTTCAGTCCATGTGCTCCACCGATACGCGTGACGTGGAGGCGACGGTCGAGCAGATTCGCCGGCTGGAGGCGGTGGGCTGCGAGCTGATCCGAGTGGCTGTGCCGGACATGGAAGCAGCCGGGGCGCTCCGGAAGATCAAGGCGCACATGACCGTGCCACTCATCGCCGATATCCACTTCGATCACCGCCTGGCGGTAAAGGCGGCCGAAGTAGCGGATTGCGTACGGATCAATCCCGGCAACATCGGAGCCTGGTGGAAAGTGGCCGAAGTCATCAAGGCGGTAAACGATCGCGGGATTCCGTTGCGGATCGGGGTCAATGGAGGGTCGCTGGAACGGCATCTGCTGGAGAAGTACGGCTACCCGACGGCCGAGGCGCTGGCCGAGTCGGCGCTGAATGCCGTCCATGCGCTGGAAGACGTCGGTTTCACGAATATGAAAGTGTCGCTGAAGGCCTCGGACGTGCATATGGCGATTGACGCCTACTGGATCTTCGCGCACCAATCCAACTATCCGCTGCACATCGGCATCACGGAAGCCGGCACCGCGATGACCGGCGCGGTGAAGTCGGCGATCGGACTCGGATGGCTGCTCTCCCAGGGCATCGGCGATACGCTCCGCGTTTCGCTGGCGGCTGATCCAGTGGAAGAGGTCAAAGTCGGCTTCGAAATTCTGAAGTCGCTGGAGCTACGCCATCGCGGGATCAACGTGATCGCCTGCCCAACCTGCGGCCGCGTCGAGATCGATGTGGTCCGTATGGCGAACGAGCTCGAGAAGCGGCTCGGACACATCAAGACGCCGCTCAACGTGTCAGTGCTCGGGTGCGTGGTCAACGGGATCGGCGAAGGAAAAGAAGCGGACATCGGCATCGCCGGCGGCGAAGGGGTGGGCATTTTGTTCAAGAAAGGCAAGCTCGTCCGCAAGGTGCCCATAGCCGAACTGATGGACCGATTGATCGAAGAAGTCGAGCTCCTGGCCAAAGAAAAAGAAGCGGAAAGCACAGAAGACGACCAGGCGGCCGCCCACGGAAATGCGTCATCGGCCTCCGTTTCTCACGTTTCCTCGACCGAGACCGCATCATCGCTCGTCCGCGAACTGCCGGTGCTCTCCGACAAAAGCTAACGAGCTCCCCCGATCTGTCCGCGAGATGGCGCGGACCTGTTTCTCGCACGTGGACCCACAGGCATTTTCTCGGAGGTGCCGCTGATTGTTGAGATTGTAAGAGCCGCCTCGCTATAATGCCGCGCGTGGCGCCGTACCCAAGTGGCTAAGGGAGCAGTCTGCAAAACTGCGATGCGGCGGTTCGAACCCGCCCGGCGCCTCCACTCCTTGCTTGCCCGACCCGGAGCCTTTCCAATGGCTCTTGGCGGTGGGATTAAACCCTCCAGCGTCTTCAATCTCCACACCACACTTCGTGTGACGCGGCGGCTCTTCAATGGTCTCTTTATCGTCTCGGCAAGCCACCGGATAAAATCCTCCAGTGCCTTAAAAAAGTAAGCCCTGACAGCCCGGTGGGTGCGATCAAAACAGTGGAGGCTGAGGACCCCAGGTGAGACCAGCGAGGTCCGGGTCTTGGCCGTCACGTGAGGCCGAACGCGCGGCTTTGTTCGCCTTGCGTTCAGCGCGGCGGGCTTCCTTCTCTTTTTGCCTGGCCTGCTTGGCGCGTTCGCGGTCGCGCTTGGCAAGAGTTGCTTTCCCCGGTCTAGCGATGGTGACCTCCCTGGTTATGCCTTTTTTGGAGCAAATGTAGGGATACCCGATCCGGCATCCCCTGTTGGCTTCGCGTTTGTCGCGTGAGCCGCTAAACGGCAATCTACCAGCGACCTTTGCGTCCACCGCGATCCCCAAGACCCCCACCGGAGCGGGGCTCAGGGGGTCTCGCTTCGTTGACCGTCAAGGTCCGGCCTTCCAGCGTAGTCCCGTTCAATGCCGCAATCGCGCGCTTGGCCTCTTCGGCTGTCGCCATCTCTACGAAGCCGAAACCTCGAGACTGGCCGGTGTACTTGTCCGTGATGACACGCACCGACTCTACCTTGCCATGGGTCGCAAACAGCTCGGTGAGCTGCGGTTCGGTCGTCGAATACGGTAAGCCACCAACATAAATTTTCGTGCTCATGAGATTCCTCCTGTGAATGAAGGACGAGGCCAACACCCCGTCCACTACTCGGACGCGCCTCGACGGCTTCGACGAACGGTTCCGCACCGATCGGCGATGTTGCCCGGAGAGTCATTGGGGAGGGCAGGTTGGGACCGGGCTCCCTGGCCAAGCCCGCGACTGGCAAGCGCCGCCACTGGCTCGCCGATTTTTTCCGTCGCCGCCGGTTCGTCCGTTGCCGGGCCCGCTAGTCCCAACCGTTTCCACCGTATTTTCTGTTGGTGTGCGGGACGCTTTGCCTTGTACGTTTTCTTGATGAATCGATAGGCCACTGTGTCTCCTTCGGGGAAAAGGCTGTCGCCTACATGGTTTGAGACGGTCCAGACCAGACGAGATACGGTGGCTTCTTCATCCCGTCGGTCGTGCCCGGATACAGCCGTTTCGCGTAGGCATAGGCGCTTTCTTGAGCTTGAAGACAGGTCGGCCCTTCGAAGGGATTGGAGACGGCCCGCACATCCAACTTCTCATGAATATCGGGCTTTGCCACATACAATTCACAAGTGAAGCGTCCTACACCGGCGTTCCTCGTGCTCACCAACAATTGCGAACCGTCGGCAAATGTGGCGAGAGGGTCGACATTGATCCTTACCACAGGCGGACCTTCTTTCTCTTTATCAAACCGGGCGCTCTGATGTGTGTCCGTCGACCGGGATGGATGACGGAGAGAACCACAACGGATCTGAATGACGACCGGCGACGAATCAGTTTACGTCCGGTTTGCATCAATGACGGGAAACTGTTGGGCCGTAGGAGCAGCCTGGACTAAGATACCGGTCGCGCAGACGCAACGAGAAAGGCAAGCGCGCGATTGGCAGGGTAGTTTTTGCGGCTCGTACGCTGATGCACGGTAACACAAGGGAAGGGGCGGGTCAATCGCTTCCGAGTCGGCGTACGGCTCCATCGGGTTTTAACCCGTCATCTCTAAGCAGGATGCTGGAAAAGGCCGCCAGCTTTGTTGGGGCACCCATTGCTCTTCCACCTGCAATGGGTCTGACGCTCAGAGACTCAACGTACGTTTCACCCGTTGCATCCAGCGGAGCAACGGGTCCCCGGTACGCCTCGTCTCTTCGCTCGCTGCGGCCCGGGTACTCGCCTGGCGGGTGCGACGGCCTTTTTTGAGCATCCTGCGCGCGGCTCTTTTGTCGCCTGTGATCGCCTGCAACTGTGCGTTTCCAGGGTGTTCAAAGAGTTTTTCCGCAGCCGGCTAAAGATTTCTCGAAGGCTCTTCGTCCTGCTTCTTTGCGCCGTTTCGTTGACAGTCCGCTGCCTTCCGCTACACTGGGAAGAAACCCGAAGGAGTGTTGAGGACGATGGCCTGGGGCTGGATTGGACAGTACCTGCTTGTGGTCGTGGTTGCGTTGCTGCTGGGACCTCTTCTGGCCAACTTTGGGCCAGTGAGGCAAGCCTCCGTCGACGTCATGGGTCTGAGCGCCTCTCAGATGGCGCGCTTGGCTGCCGACGGCATTGTGCTTCTGACGGTCTGGATCATGGCCTACCGCACGTCACGCCGGCTGTCCAAAGAGACGAGAGGCGCCGAATTCTTGCAGGCCATCCTGCTCCCGATCGCCACGTTCGGCTCTGTCTTTTTCGCGAACAAGATGTTGGCTGTCCATGGTTCACTCCTGCTCGATCAGGTCGGCCGCCCTCGCTATCACTGGCTGTACGCCGGCATGCTTGGCGGCGCCGCCGTCTGGCTGACCGTCGCCTGGGTTCGCCACTTTGGTGCGCTCAAAGCCTTCTGCGCCGGCGGCAAGCCGACGACTCGAACGGTCGATGAGACGCAATCGCTTGAGGGCGAGCGGCCGACGGACCTGCCGACCGAGACCGGGGCTGAACGAAAACTTGCCGGCTCGGTCGGTGGCGGAGGTTCGCTGTTGGGCCGTTACCGGGTCGTCAAAGAATTAGGCCGCGGTGCGATGGGGATCGTGTATTTGGGCAAGGACCCCACAATTCAGCGGTTCGTCGCGATCAAGACGATGCGGTTCGACGAGGTGGACGATCCGTCCGAGATCGAGGAAGTCAAGGAGCGCTTCTTCCGGGAGGCCGAATCGACGGGTCGGCTCTCGCATCCCAACATTGTGACCATCTACGACGCAGGCGAACAGGAGGGTCTCGTATTCATCGCGATGGAATATCTCGAAGGAACCACCTTGACCCAGTGGTGCCGGAACGGGAACCTGCTTCCGGTCGCGAAGGCGATGGACATCGTCGCAACGGTCGCGAGCGCGCTGGATTACGCCCACAACCGGGGAGTCGTACATCGTGACATCAAGCCTGCGAACATCATGTTGACGAAAGAGGGGCAGGTGAAAGTCATGGACTTCGGCATCGCGCGGATCACCACGTCCATGAAAACCAAGACGAACGTAATCCTCGGCACACCCGGCTACATGTCACCGGAACAGGTCATGGGAAAGGTCGTCGACGGCCGGTCGGACACGTTTTCGCTGGGCATCGTCCTGTTTGAGCTGCTCACGGGACGCCGACCGTTCGACGCTGAAGATGTCACCTCCCTGTTGTACAAGATCGCCCGTGAGCCGCATCCGGTGTTGAGGCAGGTTCGTCCCGATCTGCCGATCCAGGCCCAAGAGATTGTCGATCGGGCACTCCAAAAAGATTTGCCGAGCCGGTATCGGCGGGCCGGCGACATGGCGCAGGACCTCCGCGCATGTGTGCAGCAACTCGCAACATCCGCTCCGGCAGCGGCTCGCGCATGATGAGCAGCTATGCGGCGAAGTCGGACGTCGGCTTGAGGCGGTCCCATAACGAGGACCGATTCTGCGCCGATCCGGAACTTGGCCTCTATCTGGTCTGTGACGGCATGGGCGGCTGCAACGCCGGCGAAGTGGCGAGCGGAATCGCCGTCGAAGTAATCCATCGACATCTTGCCGACGCCTCCCGTAAAGGGCAGCTTCCCTTCATCGGCGAGTACGATCCTAATTTTCTGCCGCAAACGAACCGGCTGGCCAGCGCGGTTCGGCTCGCAAATCATACCGTTCACCGGGAATCGTGGCGACGCCCGGAGTACGCCGGCATGGGTACGACTGTGGTTTCCGTCTTGCTCGCCGACCGCATCCTTTCGGTAGCCCATGTGGGAGACAGCCGCGCCTATCTGATCCGGGGCAACGCGATGCAGTTGCTGACGGCCGACCATTCGCTCGTATGCGACCAGGTGCGTCAGGGTCTCCTCACCGAAGAAGAGGCCGAGCAATCGTTTCAGAAGCATGTCCTGACTCGGGCGCTCGGCGTGGAATCGACGGTCGAGGTTGAATTGGGCGAGGTGCCGGTCATGAGCGGGGACATCGTGCTGCTGTGCTCGGACGGGCTCACGAGCGGCGTGGCCCCCGACGAGGTCTTGCGGGCCGTTCGCTACGTGAATGATCCCGATGCGATGACTGAGCGACTGATCAGATTGGCGAACGCCGCGGGCGGGAACGATAACACGACCGTTGTCGTCGTGGTGTTACGCGAAAGCGTGCCCCCCGGTCTGTGGCGGCGCATAAGGAAAAGGTTGCGGAACTGAAACCGTCGAGCCGATGGACGTTCCGGCGAAAGGAGGACAGCGATGCAGGATATCGCGACCCAATGCCCCAAGTTCATCGTCAAACCGCACGGAGGCGCGGTCAAGGAGATCGCCATCACCAAGTCCGAGTTCACGATCGGGCGCAAGGACGGCAATGATCTGGTCGTCGAAGATCCGGCCGTGTCGGGACGACACGCCAGAGTGGTCAAGATCCACGCCGTCTATTTTCTCGAGGACTTGGGAAGCACGAACGGAACGTTTGTCAACGGTCAGAAGATCGAACGGCGGCAGTTGAGAGATACAGATGTGGTGGCGATCGGCAAGCACCGGTTGATTTTCCGCGAGGAGAACGCAACTCCGGCGGCCGAGGGCGCCGGCGCCGTCAGCGCGTCGGATCGGACGATGGTCATCACCGGCTCGACCTCGCCAAGCCGCGGCCTGAGCGCACAGAAGACTGGGACGATCCAAGTGGTGTCGGGCCGAACCAACCGCAAGGAGTACCAGCTCACCAAGCAACTGACGATCATCGGATCGAGTCCGGACGCGACAATCAAGCTCGCCGGGTGGTTCACGCCCAAGACGGCCGCGATGATCGGACGTCGCGGCCAGGGGTACTACATCGCGGCGGCTGATGACGGGAAGAAGGTGCTGGTCAACAACCAGGCGGTGAAGGGACAGGTCGATCTGAAGGACGGCGATCTGGTGGAGGTGGCTGGCGCACGGATGTATTTCTACTTGAGAGACCCGGCCGCACGCTGACTCGTGATCGTCAACGTCCTGTTTCAAAATTGATGACCGGACGTTTGGGCAGAGCTTGAAAGCACCGGTCGGAAATCTCCTGCGCGTGTTCTTCCAGGCACTGCAGGACCTGTCCTCCCAGCCGTCCCGCCCGCCGACAAAATCTCCTTGCATCCTCCTTGCAAGCGAACCGAATTCGCTGCAGGTCTTCTTTCGCCTGAGCCACTCGAGCCAGAATGGTACGCTGGCAGGGCAACGGCAGCTTCTGCGCACTCCGCTGCGCACAACGCAGGCGATCGTCGCCGCTGAGGGAGGCGGGGCAGAGGCTTTCCAATTCTGCCTGGCATTTGATCTGGACGTTTGCCGGGAGTCGAAGCTCCTCGGCTTGTCGTGAAGCGTCGCCAGGCGGATTCGGGGGCGGAAACGAAGGCAGAGATGCTTGAGGTTCGTAGTTGGTCTGGTCCGGGATGCTCTGCAAGGCATCGGCCGGCCTTGGAGAGGAGGAGGCGGCCGAAGCGTGAGTCCGGGGGACGGAAGAGTCGGCCGCAGACGCGTTCTGCAGCCGAAGCGTGGTGTCGGGAGATGGATTGGAAGGTGTGATAAAAATCGGTCCCCCGACCGTCTCCGGTCCCGGCGACGCGGTGACGACCTGCAGCACCGTTCCCCACACGATGCCCAACGTCAGCACGGTCAGAAATCCTGCCGTCAATGACCCCGCTGATCGGGACGAAGGCATGGCGGTCTCCATTCGGCTTGGGGAAAAGGATATGTCAAAATCGGGCAAAAAGCGAAAACTTCCCGAGAACACGAAAGGGCGTCACGACCGTTGGAGTTGCTCAACCAACGCTTTGCCTTTTTCGAAGGGCGAAACGCGCCGTCAGCGACCACCGAACTCAAGAAAATTGACGTGTCTGGAAACGGGGTGTTACAATCCGCGCCGCATACCGACGGATCCAGCCGAAGGATCTGAGTGCTCTAGAAACATCGGCTCGGGAAGGAGTGTGGGATGGCCGTTCCGCTTTCCCAGATGTTCACGGTTACAAAGTATGTCCTGACGCAAAAGCTTAAGGGGGTCAAACGCTATCCTCTGGTGCTGATGCTGGAGCCGTTGTTTCGTTGCAACCTGGCCTGCGCCGGCTGTGGGAAGATTCAATATCCCGATCACGTGCTCGACAAGCGGTTGACGCCGGAGCAGTGTTGGGCGGCAGCCGAGGAATGCGGCGCGCCGATCGTGAGCATTCCCGGGGGCGAACCGCTGATCCATCCGGAAATGCCGGAGATCGTCCGCGGGTTAATCGCACGGAAGAAATATGTGTACCTCTGCACGAACGCGATCCTACTGGAGCGGAGGCTTGATGAGTATACCCCATCCAAATATCTGACCTTCAGCGTGCATATGGACGGCCTGAAGGAAGAACATGATCGAGCCGTCTGCCGGGATGGCGTCTATGAGACGGCGGTCAGGGCGATCAAGGCCGCGCTGAAGCGCGGGTTCCGCGTCACCACCAACACAACCCTGTTCGACGACGCGAATCCAGAACGGGTCCGCACCTTCTTCGACGAGATGATGAAACTGGGCGTCGAAGGCATGATGATTTCGCCGGGCTACAGCTACCAGAAGGCACCCGATCAACAACATTTTTTGAAGCGCCATCGGACGCGTGAATTGTTCTCCAAGATCCTTGGCAACCGCAAGCCGGGCTGGCGATTCAATCAGTCGCCGCTGTTCCTGGAATTTTTAATGGGAAAGCGGGAGTACCAATGCACGCCGTGGGGGAATCCGACCTACAATGTTTTCGGCTGGCAGAGGCCCTGTTATCTCTTGCAGGACGGTTACGTGAAGACGTTCCGGGAGTTGATGGAAGAGACGGATTGGGAGCGCTATGGGACCGGACGCAACGAAAAATGCGCTGACTGCATGGTGCACTGCGGTTATGAAGCGTCCGCGGTCGAAGACACGTTCAGTTCCTGGTCCGGGTTCGGCCGCACCGTCAAGGCGACGCTTCTCCCCAATGTCCGTTAAACGTTAGTCGTTAACCGTTCAACGTCAACTGCAAGCAGTAGCCTTACCGGCCCTTCCGTTTCACGAAGAACAAGTTACGTTTAACCTCTTCTTTATGACCGACGCGAAGTACCACACTCCAGAGGACCAGACGCTGCAAGGGCGGGTGTTTCGCCCGTCGAATACGACAGAGTTGTATGAAGCCATTGAGTTGGCGTTCGATTATCGTGGGGATGTGACGCTCGAACTCACATCCGGCGAGACTGTCACTGGCTACATCTTCAACCGCGACGCGAACAGCGCCGTTCCCGCCCTTGAGCTGTTTCCAAAGGATCTGCCTGGCGTCCGCAAGATCGCTTACTCCGACGTGGCGTCGATCGCGTTTACCGGCGAAGACACCGCGTCCGGCAAGTCCTGGGAAGCCTGGGTCGCCAAAAAAGAATCGCAGCGGCGCGCCGAATCGGAGCAGGCGGCCGCCGCCGCGAGGGCCCGCGGTCACCTGTAGCCTCCCGCCCTCCCCCCCACTGTTTCCCGCGGCGTCACCCTGAAAGTTTGTCTGATTCTGTCACTCAATTCCGAATGTAAGTCGTTGAAATCCGCCGTTCCTTTCCTCGTTTGTCAGGTCGCTCGAATTATTGACAAAGAAAATCATCTATGTTAAAAGGGTCGGCCTCAAAAACGGGTACACCCAGTGTTGATGAGGCTTTTCGCTGCTTGAGGCGACGGGTGAGGGTTCGGCCCCCCGAACGCCGAGTGAACGCTGGGGGAATGGGGCGCAGCACTAGCCAGCCGGTGAGAACCTGGAGCCGAGGGGCGCCCGCTCGTGTCACGGTTTTCTTACTGGCGGCGTTTCCTATCGCTGCATGGGCGACACATGAGGCCGACCATCGATTCACGGTGGAAGGGTTCGTGTGCGGAAACGACGGGCGGTCAAATCCGAATGTCGAAGTCGTCGTCAAAGACACGCGCGTGTCGGTCGGGGCGACGGTGTCGACCGATGAAGACGGCTACTACAAGGCCATCCTTCATCTCCATAACGACAACCTGGGCGATCCGGTCCTTGTTATCGCGGGAAGCGAGGAGCGGCGGATCAAGGTCCAATTCGACCCGAAGGATCTTGAGACGGAACGGAGGGTTCAAGTCAATTTCGGGTCGGGATGCGAAAAGACCATTGGTGGGCCGCCGCGATGGGTGTACTACGGGTCCGGTATGGGAGTGGCGGCGGCGGTTGTCTTCGCCGGACTGAAGTGGCTTCGGAAACGGCGGAGGCAGGTCGGCCGACGGGACAAGAAGAGTCAGAGGAAGCGGAAGGCATCACTGTAGGCGGTCCGTGGGGCGCTTTCGTACCTCGCCGGATCGGACGCGGAAGCAAGGCGGGGGAAAGTGCTCTTGCGTGACCTGGACGTACGTGTAGACAACGGCGCTTTTGCTTGAGGCTGGCTTGGCTCGGGCGAAAGCGTCTTTTTTCATGCCTAAACACTTAGAATGGAGCAGCGGCGCCGTCCGAGAGGGCTTTGGTGTCCGGGAAGATGAAAGGAATGGTGATTTTCTATGAAGCGCACAGGTTTGGTCCAAATGGCTTGGGTCCTAGGTGTGACGGGGATGGGCGCGGTGATCTTGGGTTGCGAAGGAGGCGAAGGACCGATCGTTCCTCCGCCACCGGCTCCGGCCGAGTACGCCGACAAGCACATGCCGGCCGGCTGGTGGGCGGATGACAAGATCATCGAAGAGGGACGGCAGATCTTCATCGGGGAAAAAAATCCGGACGTGAACTGCGCGAGTTGTCACGGCAAAGATGGTAAGCCGGTCAAGGCCGGCGCGCGCGACTTCCGCAACGCCGAGCGGATGAAGCTGTACTCGGACTCTGTGTGGTTCTGGCGGATCTCCGAGGGAGTGCCGAACACCAAGATGAAGGCCTGGAAGACGAAACTCTCTGAAGAGGACCGGTGGAAGCTCGTGGCCTTTGAGCGTACATTCGCCTTGAAAGGCCAGGAATGGGATCCGGTGAAGAGCGCTTGGGTGCCGGTCGGAACCGCAGGGGCGGCCGCCGCTGCAGCGCCCCCGACTGGTGACGGAGCGGCATCCTCCGCTCCGGAGGCTCCCACTGGGAGTGGCAAGTAACATTCATTGGATTGTTCAGGCGGAACGGAGCGAAGGGGGCGTCGAGACTTTATGAAAATATGGCACCGCGGTTTCTTGGTTGTGTTGGCTCTTCTGGCGCTATTCGGTATGGAGGCGTATGCTCAAATGCCGAGCGCGCCAAGCGTCGAATTCCCGTATACGGGAAACCGAACTGCGGTGTGGATCGTTGCGCAGCTCCACATCCTGTTTGCCGCGTTTATCCTTGGCGCCCCCATTTTTGTCGTGATTTCGGAGTGGTTGGGGTACCGCAAGCAGGACCCGAGGTATGATCGACTGGCCAAGGAGGTCACGAAAGTCACCGTTATCTTGTACAGCATGACGGCCCTGACCGGCGGCCTCTTCATCTTCGTCTTGCTCGCTACGTATCCGCAGTTCACGACCTGGTTGATCAATCATTTCTTCATGATCTTCGCGGTGATCTACCCGTTGCTGTTTATCGGGGAGACCATCGTGCTCTACATGTATTTCTATACCTGGGATGCCTGGAAGGGGGACAAGAAAGCCCGCCACATCGCACTTGGGGTGTTGCTGAATCTGATCGGCACGATCACGCTGTTTGTCATCGACGGCCCGACCTCCTTTATGAATACGCCGGCCAAAGCAGAAGGCGTGTCCCTCGTAGAGTTCATCCAGACCGCCAGTTTGTGGGACAAGGTCTATAACTATAGCTGGATGCCGCTGAACCTGCATCGCCTCGTCGGCAACGTGACGTTCGGCGGATTCATCGCCGGGTTGATCGCTGCCTACATGTATATGGGCGCCAAGAAAGAGGAAGAACGGTCGTACTACGATTGGATGGGATTCGTCGGAAATCTGATCGGCGTCGGCGCGCTGATGTTCCTGCCGTTCATGGGCTATCTGCTTTCCTACGAGCTGTGCGATTACGATGCTTCCATTTGCCCGTACATGATGGCCGACCAGCTCTCCATGTTCTTCGAGATGCAGGGCGCCATGGTCGGGTTGATCTTCCTGGCCAGCAATTATTACATTTGGCTGAGCATGAAGCGGATCGAGGGGGTGGAGCGAGTCAGGATGACCATCCTGACACCGTTAGTCATGATCGCGTTGCCCTTCGTAATGACCTGGGCCTGGACCAAGTTCCCGGCTCCTGACCCCGTGTCGCTGGCCATCCTGGTGCCCTTGGTCTTGGTTCCGGTGTTGTTCGGAAGGTTCGTGCCGTTCACGGTTTCTTCCGGAACGGTGATCAAGATCGGGTTCTTGATGGTGGTCGTGGGGAACGCCATTTGGATGACCCCGCATGGGTTCGTACCGACCGGCGCCAAGCTGGTGGAGGAATTGGAGCTGCCGTCGGACTGGAACTTCCTTGCGCTGATGCCGGCTAAGAATTCCGCGGCGTTTACGCTGGTCTTCGTCACGGTCGTCAACTATGTCATCTATAACCGTGCGATCCGACAGGGAACTATCGTGTGGGGGAAAATCGATTTTGCATCCCAGTTCGTCCTGGTCTTCCTGGCTTTCAGCGCCATCTGGACGATGGGATTAATGGGCGCTGTGCGATCGCTACTTAGGAAGTATTTTCATACCTATAATCTCGTGCCGGATTTCACCGCCGAGTCGTTTACCCCGACGCTGTCCTACACGGGTTGGTGGACCACGGCGATCACGGTGGTTTTTTATCTTGTCGTCAGCTTCGCCATTTTCGTGACGCTTCGAGCGGCGGAAGCGAAAGCCCCGGCACCTGAAGGGAGCCCTGTGCCAGCGGGGGCGGAGTGAGTCAGGTGAGACAAGTCATGGGATGAACGAGGGCCTTCATGGGGAATGTCTTTAGGAAATCGGTTGCCGGAATAGTCATTGGAGCCGTGCTGTTTGGTGCGGCCAAAGTGTTAGGGTTCCCTCTGGTCTTCCAGATCATGTTTTTCTGTTACGCGATCCTCGGGGCGGTGGTGTTCATGATGTTGGACGCGCCGTCGGTCAAGCCACTCGCCGGTGCCCAAGCGGTGGTCGCCCTGGTTGTCTTTTATGTCATTCTGTGCGCAGTGTATATCGCTGGAGCGTCGCTGTGGCCGCAGTACGATCCGGAAGACGAAAAGGGCAAAATCGAAAAGATTCTGGCTCCGAAACGGAAGGTTTCCGAGCAGGGAAAAGCCGAAGAGTTGATCGCCCGGGCCAAGGAGCTCGAGGAAAGGGCTGAGTCGATCATGGCGAGGCTGAAGGCGGTGGGCGGAGAGGTCGTAACAGATGTCGCCGGCGCGGACAGCGTGAAACCGGCGGGGACACCGCCAGCCGCTGCGGGGGATCTTGTCGCCCTCGGCAAGGAGCAATGGGAGCTTCAGGAATGCTACAACTGTCACAAGCTCTTCGGACAGGGCGGCAAGAAACGAGGGCCGGAAATGGACAACATCGGCAACATCATGACGCCTGAACAGCTTAAGCAGAAGATTCTCGATCCGCAAAGTTGGATGGCGGAGGGATTTGAGAAGGAATACGAGAAGAAGAAAATGCCGGATAAGTACAAGGAATTGATGGAAGACAGAGAGATCGACGCGCTGGTCGCGTTCCTGTCCACACTCAAGAACACTTCGGTGAACACGCCGAAGGCTATCAAGAAAAAGTAGTATGTTGCAGCCCAAGCTCAAGGCCAGAGTCCGCTGCACGGACGGGGAAATCGGGGAAGTGAGAAGGGTCATCGTCGATCCCTTGTCGCGGGAGATCAGTCACATCGTCGTCGGTGACGGATTGGGAACGCCGGAGCGGCAGGTACCGATAGCTCAGGTCCAGACCGTCACGGATGACACCGTGCACCTGTCGGTGTCGTCTGGCGAGGTGACTGCGCTGCCACCGTTCAAGCGCGATGACTATGTCACGACCCACGAGGTCGAGATTGCGCATCTCGAAGACCATCTGCACGTCGAGCCCGGCGAGGTGCTTGTGCCGCTCCCGGAACTGGAGCGGAATATCAAGCGCCGAACGTTCTTCATGAATCTCACCCACGCAATCGGGCTTTTGATTGGCCTGCCGCTGGTCTACCCCATAGTGCGCTATCTGATGAAGCCGATGTATGCGCCTTTCGACAATCGATGGATCAAGATCGGCAATGTGAACCGGATCAAAAAAGAGGATGTTGGGGTCCAGTTCAAGTACAGGAAGAAGGTCAAAGAGGCGTTCATGCCGGAGACCGAGGTTGACAAAAACGTCTGGATTTTGAAGGCCTCGCCGGCGGTTCTGGAAGGGGTCTATGAGGGTAAGGATATGGAGTTCAGGGACCACACCGGCCGGGTTGTCTGGACCAACAAGAAGGACGTTCCCTATGTCGCCTTTTCAGGAAAATGTCCTCACCTCGGCTGCGGCTACAAATGGCGGAATGTCCCCAAGCTCGGGAAGGAGATCTTCCTGTGCCCGTGCCACCTCAGCATCTACGATGCGAGCGGCAAGGTGCTTGACGGTCCGGCGCCACGCCCCCTGGATCCTGTTCCGATCCGGATCGCGGCGAGCGGCGACATTGAAATCATTGACGTGGAATACAAGGCAGGTGTCAGGGACCAAATCCGACTCGTCTGAGCACGCCGAAGGCCAGTCATGAGCGCCGGCAATTGGCTCAAAGCGCTTTGTCTTGCGCTCCTAGTCGCCATTATGATTGACATCGGATTCCTTGTGCGGATGGACTCCTTATCCAGAGAGGCCTGTTTCACATTGGCTGCCATGACTGCCGTTGTGGGGTTGGTCCCGGTTGTGTTTGCAGTCTATCTCATCCGCGAACGGAGTCGTCTCTGAAGGGACAGCGTTAAGTGGTAGAAATCGGTGGGGTCAATCACACAAAGGTAGGACTATGACAGATCTTGGCGCAATAGCGATTGGAATGGGGCTTGCCGCACTCGGTTTTCTCGGAGCAGCGCTCGGTATCGGATGGATCTTTTCGACCATGATTTCCACGCTCGGCCGGCAACCGGAAGTAGAAGGCCGTGTTGCCAAGTATATGTGGATTGGATTTGCACTGGTCGAGGCGATCGCGTTGTACGGATTAGTGATCGCGTTCATCATAATGGGGCTTCGTCCGAAATAGCAGATTGCGTTAGCCTCCCGACTGTTCGCTAATATCAAGGGCTATGAATACTTTTTTCGAAAACGTCCTGGCCTTCATTGATGAACGGGTCGACCTCAAGACTATCCGGGCCAAGATGTTCAACGAGCCAATTCCGGGGGGCTCCCGCTGGGCCTATGTGTTCGGGTCCTGCCTGCTCTTTATTTTCATCATGCAGGCGGTGACAGGCATCCTCCTGATGTTCTACTACGTCCCCAGCACAGATCACGCCTACGCCAGCACGCAATACATCATCCATGAAGTTGACTATGGGTGGTTCCTCCTCAGTTATCATTTCTGGGGCTCAACGGCCATGGTCGTCATGGTGTTTGCGCACATGTCTCAGGTGTTCCTCTGGGGTGCCTACAAAAAGCCGCGCGAGATGATCTGGTTGGTTGGACTGGCATTGTTCGGACTCGTCATGGCCTTCGGCTTTACCGGCTATCTCCTGCCCTGGGATCAGCGGGCATACTGGGCGACTACGGTGGGCGTAGAGATCATGGACAAGGTGCCGGTTGTCGGTGACTTCCTCGCACGGTTCCTCAAGGGAGGGCCTACACCGGGACAGATGACGCTCAGCCGGTTCTTCGTGATCCATGTGATGATTCTCCCCGCTGCGCTGATGGGATTGGCCGGACTCCATCTCTTTTTGTTCCGCAAGGCGGGCCCGGCCGGGCCTTTCCGCGGGACGCCGGAGGAACTCAAGGCCAAGACCGATTATTTCTTTCCGCGGCAGGTGTGGAAAGACGTCGTGGCGATGAGCGCCGTGTTCGTGACGATCTGCAGCCTGGCGTTTTGGGAACCGGTGGTGCTCTTGGGGGAGGCGACCCCTGACCCTGGGGACTATCACCCTGAACCGGAGTGGTATTTTCTATTTCTCTTTCAGATGCTGCGGCTGAAAATTTTCGCCGGAGAGTTCGGGCAATTTTTGGGTGGGGTGGCTATACCGGTCGGATTCCTGCTCTTTTTGGCCGCCCTTCCGTTTCTTGACAAGAATCCTGAGCGGAACATCTTCAAACGTCCTATTGCGTTAATCGGTTGGATCGCGGTCATGACCGGCATTCTGGTCTTCACGGTTTCGGCGATCATCAACCGGGAGTTTCTGGAATGAGAGGCGAGTGGCGAGAGGAAGGAGCGGAAGCAGTTGAGATAGCCTCAGTTGCTCGAGCCGCTAACTCGTAGCCTTCGGACCATGACTGATCAAGATTCCCACATGTCCCCGATAAAGCTAGCCCTCCTGGTGCTCTGGCCCGCCTTCTGGACGGGACTCCCGATCAAGTTGGCCTTGACGCTGCTGATGTTCGCGAGTGGCGCCATGCACGTGGAGGCCGCTGCCGGTCTCGCATTGCTGCTGTTGCTCGCTAGTCCGGTGACGGCGCTTGGTCTCCCGATCGTCACTCTGGGTCTAGGTCTGCACCTCGGGGAAGGCGCTGGACTGGCCGTCCTGTTCCTGCTGGCGATTCCCATCGACATTTGGACGCTCGGCCTGTCCGGTCAAACGGTATTCCTGGACCGGCTGCGTCTCGAGCCGCCGGCAGGGTTGGGGCTGACCCTCTGGTGGAAGATCGCGCTGACCGGCGTGATCTACTTTCCGCTGTTGTATCTCATCGAAGGCGCCGCGTTCGGCGCCGCACGGTCCGTCGCGCGCGCGATCATGGAGACGGACTTGATGAAAGTGTTGCCGGTGGCTGAGCGCATCGGCCTCGAACTGAGCTTATGGGGCATGCCGACGACACTCGTGCTGCTCGGCTTGGTCGTCGGATGGCTCTGGATCATCGGCCGGATCATTCAGCCGCACGCGAAAAGCGCGCCTCCGGTGGCCGAATCCTACGAGGCGGTTGTCCGGCGGTGGGACTTGATGCGGATCCCTTCGGACCAACCGCTGTTGCTCACCGTCTTTGCGGGGACGGGGATCGTGCTAGTTCTGCTGTTCTGGGCTTTTCTCCCGGAGACGACGCCCCGCCCCCATGAGTCGTATGCACGCACCGAGGCCAAGGTCGAGCCGCCGTTCAAGCCGGCGGAGGCCTTGCAGAAGACTGAGAAGTTGCTGGCACAGGCCGAAGCGACCGTGCAAGCCCTTGAGCAGAAGTCGGAGGACGAGGCGAAAGAAAAAGTGAAGGGGAAGGGAAAGGAGAAGGCAGGGGGGAAAGATGAGCCCGCAGTCAAGGCCGACACTGGGTCGGTCTCCAAATCCGCAAGCGCCGCTCCTGCCGCTCCACGACCCGCGAAGCCATAACCTGGGCAACGGTTGAGGAGAAGTTCCATGACGCACCAGGATGGACATCCAACACGAACTACCGTCGTGATGACCATCAAGATCGTCGCCGTCGCTGGATTCCTGATGCTGGTCGCTCTCTTAGGGTTGCCGGCTCTGGGGTTGGCCGAGGGACCGAACGCCGCGTCCCCGTCCGGAGGCGTGGCCTATCGGGAGATCCCGGGTATCGGCAGCCGCAATGTCGTGTGGCTGGTCGCGCAGGTCCACCTGATCCTGGGCGGATTTGTGCTGGGCGTGCCCATTTTCGCGTGGGTCTGCCACATCATCGCGGTCCGGACCAAAGACCCGCGCTACATGAGGCTGGCCAAGGAGTTCACGAATCTGCTCACGGCCGCCTTCGAAATGACTGCTATGTTGGGGGCCATGCTGCTATTTGTGCTCATGGCACTGTACCCCAAGGTGGTGAATTACCTCACGAGTATCTTTCTCCCCACCTATTACATCTACATTTTCCTGTTCATCGGCTCGACGACCACCCTGTACCTGTATTGGTCTGGGTTTGAGAAGTTGAAGGAACGTCAGGGGTGGCACCTGTTCCTGGGGTTTGTCCTCAACGTCTTCGCCTTCTTCATCATGATCGTGCCGAATACCTGGGCGAGTTTTCAGGCCAGCCCGGTGGTCATCCCGGAGAGTATGGGGCCTTGGGAGAAGGCCTGGGCCGCGTCGTGGAACGCGACTTGGTGGCCGTTGAATGTTCACCGGCTCATCGCGAACGTGGTGTTGGGAGGCTTCATTTGCGGGGCGTATGCCGCCGTCAAGTACCTCGGGGCCCAGACGCAAGAGGAGCGGGTCCACTATGATTGGATGGGGTACGTAGGGAACTTCATCGGCATTTTCGGCCTGCTCCCACTGCCCTTCGCCGGTTACTGGCTGATGATGGAGATCTACCGGTACAACCAGCAGATGGGAATCACCTTGATGGGCGGGTTCCTCTCATGGCTCTTCATCCTTCAGGCCGTGCTGATCGGCGCCATGTTTCTGCAAAGCAACTTCTATTTCTGGCTGGGGCTCGCCTACCGAACGGAAGGGGCCGAAAAATACAAGAAGCCGATCATGGCCATGCTCGTTGCGCTCTTGGTCTGCTTTGGCGTCTGGCTGACGCCTCACAGCCTGGTGGCGAGCCTGCAAGAAGCTCGTGCGATGGGTGGGACCCATCACCCCATCCTGGGCGTCTTCGGGGTGATGTCGGCCAAGATGACGGCCGTGAACCTGATGCTGCTGATCACGTTCGGCAGCTTTCTGATCTACTGGCGGGCCGATAAGCAGGAAACCGTCAGGTGGGCGAAGGCGGCCCGCATCGCTCAGCTCGTGCTTTTCGCCGCGGCCGGGCTGTACATCATCTGGGCGGGAGTCTACGGCTACTTTGTGCCGGCCATCTTTCGAGTCTACGTGCTGTCGGTCTCGCAGGTGCTCACGGTCCTGGGCGCCTATATTGTGGCGACGATTATCGCGGTCCTCTCCATGCGAGGGGCCAAGAAAATCCCGTTGCACTGGGGAAGGATGCCGGTCCGCAGCCAGCACATCCTGATTCTGAACGCGGTGGTCGTGATCCTGACGATGGCGCTGATGGGGTACGCTCGCTCGTCTTCGCGGGTCCACTGGCACATCTATGGAGTCCTGGAGGACACGTCTCCCCATGCGTACAGCCCCGCGCTGGCGCATGCCGGCTCGTTTATGTCACTGAGCACCTTCATTGTGCTCCTCTTGGTGGCCTTTATTTTCTGGGTCGTGTCCAGCGCAGTACGCCGGCCCGCCTTCTCCCTGCAGTACTTCTTCATCGCGCCCTTCTTATGGTGGATGACGTCCCGGTTCGACAAGCCCGCAGCGCAAGCTGAGCAGGCATTGAGGCAACCCAGATACTTTGGCAAAGCCGCGGTGACCGCCTGTA
>JBBIOW010000015.1:0-9792 GCA_037443165.1 Nitrospiraceae bacterium
GATGGCATTGTCCTTCTCGTCCGTTTTTCTGGTGAAGCTCCCGACCGGATAGTCATGCTCCGGCCTGACGTGCACCGCATAGCCGTAGAGCATCAGGCGTCGCTCCCGTGCGGCCTCCTCGGTCTTCCCGGTCAACTCGTGATAGTAGTAATTGGCCAGGTAGGTAGTGAGTCCTTCGACCCAATTCCCCGCTTCCGTCCGATTGAACACGGCGTTGCCGATCCAGGAGTGGACGATCTCGTGGCCCAGCGCGTAGGGCTGCACATAGTGGCGCTTGATCACGCCGCTTCCCAGCAGAGTGAACGACGGGAATCCCAAGCCGCTGGCGAAGAAATTTTCCACCACGGCGAATTTGGGGAACGGATAGGGCCCGAGAATCTTACTGTAGGCTTCCAGGTAGCGCGCGGACGCGTCAAGATATTCCTCCGCCAGGTGGGCGTCTTCCGGGAACAGATAGGTCATGATCCGGATCGCGCGGCCTCCCCTGTCCCGCCATTCCCGCTGCGACGTCGTAAATCGATTGGCCACGAGCGTCAGCGCCTCGGTCCTCTCCGCCACCTCCCATTCGGCTGTCACCGACTCGGTTCCGATGCCGGCTTCTCTCCGAGAGACCTCTCTGCCGTGCGTGACGGCCACCCATCCGCGGGGCGTGGTCACCGAGATCTGAAAGATCGCGAGCGAGCCGGCGAGGTCTGGATACCATTCGGTTTCGCCGCTCAGGTACACGCCCTCCGGACCGATATGGCCGGCGGTTTCGCTGGGAATCACGAAGCGAAGATGCCGGGGTTCGCGCGGGGGGTCATTGACGATCCCGTCGTACCGCCATTCCAGCATGAGGGTTCGGCCGGACGGAATCGGGCGTGCCAATCGGACGAGCACCCGTTGCCCCTGCGATCCATGGGGGGCCGCGGCGGCTCCCGATTCGGCTGTCCAGGTCACGTCGATCGGCTGGGAATCCGAGGTTGCCCGGATCTGCCGCACGTGAAGCGACGATGCCAGCGAAAACGCGAGTTGCTCGACGGATCTGGTTCCGATCCCGACGGTCATGCGGTCCGCGGCGATCAGCCGATGCGTCTCCGGAAACAGATCGATGGAGAGCGCGTGAGACAGGACGGCCGTGCCCTCCAGCCTGGGCGGACCGGCAGGTTCCGTGCCGGCCCAGGCCGGTGCAGCGCCCCCCTGAAGGAACCCGGCTGAGGAAAGAACCCCGGCGGCGAACAGACCGGCGGCACGCGCGAGGCGAAACAGGGTCACCCTACACCGTGGCACAAACGAGGCGAGATCAACATTCCCGGCACACCAACACGAGCTGGATCGCCGTCAACAACCGCTCAAGATCGACGGGTTTGCTCAAGACTTCCTGCGGGCCCATGGCCCAGGCTTTGTCGAGCAACTCTTCGCTTTGGCTACCGGTCAGGATGATGACTCCACCCTGGTACTCCCGCTCCCGCAAGGCGCGAAGCACGTCCACGCCGTTCATGCCCGGCATGATCACATCGAGCAGGACCAGATCGGGCGGCGCTTGCTCGATCATCTTCAATGCTTCGGGCCCGTCCTTGGCCCCCTGCGCGCAATACCCGCGCAGGTTCAGGAAGCGGACCAGCAGGTCGCGCACCATCGCCTCGTCGTCCACCACGAAAATGGTTTCGCCTTCGGTGCTTGCCGGGGAAACCGACCGAGGGAAGGACGGGGCGAACGCCCGCATGACGGGTTGTTGGGCCACCCGGTTCACCGTTGCGACCAGCACGTCCAGCGACAACCCCTTCCGCAGAAAATCCGTGACCAGCAGTTCACGGGCTTGATTCTCCTGCGCTTCGGTCGCTCCGCCCCCCAGCATGATGACGGGCGCATAGGGATCGATGGCGCGGATCTCCTTGAGTACCGTCAACCCGTCCATCTCCGGCATCCGCAGATCCAGCAGGGTGACGCGCGGAGAGAGCTTGCGGAACAGATCCAAGCCTTCGCGTCCGCTGGTCGCCGTGAGCACGTGGTACCCCTGGCGCGAGAAGACGGCTTGGAGCAGGTCGCCATTCAACCGATCATCGTCGATCACGAGCAGCGTGTTCACAGAGCCAGTCCCCTCCGCGACGCCCGCGGCGTGGCGACAACCGACCGCCCGCCTTCGCGGCTTCGAGTGGCGGCGCGATCATGCCGTTCCCAGAATAGCACAGGCGCCGGGCGATGAGAAGGAATTGACGAGATCAGGGGAGAAGCCGCCGATCAGGCCGGCTTGTCGAACAGCGCGTCCACAAAGGCTTGCGGATCGAAATCCTGCAGATCGTCGACCGCCTCGCCGACGCCGATCAAGCGGACGGGAATTTTGAACTCGTCGGCGACGGCCACGACGATTCCGCCGCGCGCGGTCCCGTCCAGCTTGGTCAAGGCCAAACCCGTGACGCCGACCGCTTCGTGGAATTGCCGCGTCTGTGAAAGGGCGTTCTGCCCCACGGTAGCGTCCAGGACCAGCAGCACTTCGTGCGGCGCGCCGGGCTGTTCCTGCGCCAGCACGCGTTTGATTTTCCGCAACTCCTCCATCAGATTCGATTTCGTGTGCAACCGGCCGGCGGTATCGATCAACACCGCCTGGACGCCGCGGGCCCTGGCGGCCGCCAGTCCGTCGAAGGCGACGGCGGCCGGATCGGAGCCATGCCGCTGCCGAATCAGCTCCACGCCGATCCGGTCGGCCCACACCTGGAGTTGATCGATCGCCGCGGCCCGGAAGGTATCGGCGGCGACGAGAAGCGGCGTGATGCCGCCTTGTCGCAACCGTTGGGCCAGCTTGGCGACCGTCGTCGTTTTCCCCACTCCGTTGACGCCGACCGCCAGGACGACATAGGGACGCGGGCCTTTGGCAATCAATCGTTCGATCGATTCGCCGGCGCAGGCGCGCAGACTGTCGAGGATGGTCACGCGAAGCTGGTCCTGCAAGTGCAGGACGTCCGCGCCGCCGCTTCGGGCCTGCATCCGCACGCGCTCCATCAGCCGGCTCACGACGCGGACTCCCAGATCAGCGGAGATCAACGCCGCCTCCAGCTCATCAAGCAAGGCGGGATCAGGAGCCCGACCGGTCAACCGGTCCAGGGATCCCTTGATGAGCCCGCGCGTCTTGGCCAGCCCCTGGCTCAGCCGTTGGAACCAACTCATTTCTCAGCTCAACGCGAACAGCGAGTCGCTCACAGCCTCAGGATCCCAGCTATTGCCTTTGACTATTGGCTCTCGCTATTCGCTGCCGTCCATTGGCTATTCGCTATATGCTGCTCGCTATCAGCTTCGGAATCGGCTGCAGCGCCCGCCAGAGCGCTCGTTCTTTGCGCCGCATCCGGCGGGCTTCTTTCTCTCCGCACTCGTGGTCATACCCGCAGAGGTGCAAGACCCCGTGGATCAACAACGTCGCGACTTCGTGATCGACGGAACGGCCGTGACGCGCTGCCTGGCGTTCGGCCGTCGGCAGCGAGATCACCACATCGCCTATCATCGACGGTCGTAATGCGTCAGGCGTGAAGCGTGAAGCGGCCCCTCCTCCCGTCTGACGCCTCACGCCTAACGGATTCACGCGCGGCGCGCGCCACATCGGAAACGCCAGCACATCAGTGGAATAGTCTCGCCCGCGATAGCGGCGATTCAATTCCCGCATCCGCCGATCGCCGACCAGCTCCACGCTGAGTTCGGAGCGGGACTCGCCCACCGTCTTCAACAGCTTTTGGGTCAACGCCTTGAACGCAGAGGTCCGGACCCGTATGCGGCGCGGCCTGACCCGCAACAGGACCGTCATGAATGCGGTTGGCTCCAGGGGTCTTTCGAGGTCGGGGCGGAGGACTGAGACCGGCGTGCAGAAGGAGGGCTCGTGACAGACGGCTGCCGGGGCGTCTTTGTCTGTTTGGTTTCAGCATCGTGACCGGCGCCGTGCCGATCGTATGCTTTGATGATCTCCTGCACCAACCGATGACGGACCACGTCGCGCTCGTCGAAATAGACGAACTGAATCCCGTCGATATCGCGCAAAATGTCCCGGACTTCGATCAACCCCGATACACGGTCGGCCGGCAGGTCGACCTGGGTCACGTCTCCGGTGACCACGGCTTTCGAGTGGAACCCCAGCCGGGTCAGAAACATCTTCATTTGCTCGGCCGTGGCGTTCTGCGCCTCGTCCAGGATGACGAACGAGTCGTTCAGCGTCCGGCCTCGCATGAACGCCAGCGGCGCGATCTCGATCTCGCCGCGCTCGACCAGCCGGTTCGCGCGATCCACATCCATCATGTCGTAGAGCGCATCGTAGAGCGGCCGCAAGTAGGGATTGACCTTGGCGTACATATCCCCCGGCAAAAAGCCGAGTTTCTCCCCCGCCTCGACCGCCGGCCGAGCCAAGATGATACGGCTGACCTCTCTGCGCAGCAGCGCATTGACCGCCATCGCCATTGCCAAATAGGTTTTGCCCGTCCCCGCCGGGCCGATGGCGATCACGATGTCGTATTTCTCGATCGCTTCGATATATGCCTTTTGGCCGGCGGACTTCGGGACAATGAACCGTTTCTTGGTGGCGATGGGAGCGGTGCTGAACAGGAGGTCTTTGAGCGGAGTGTCCTGATTCTGCCGGAGTGCGGTCAAAACCAGACTGACATCTTCGGTTTTCAGTTCGTACCCTTCGGTCGTCAGAGCGGCCAGTTCCGTCAGCACCCGTTCGGCCCGCCGCTCGGCGTCGGGCGAGCCTTCGAGCGCCAACTCTTCTCCTCGCGCCGACAACCGAACCCCGAACTCTTCTTCGATGAGCTTGAGGTGCCGATCGTGATGGCCGAAGAGCGCGGCGGTATTCGTTCCTTCTCGCAGCTTGATCTTACGCACGCGGTGCTTTTGGGAGAACCTCCTTCCAGGTGGCAAGCGGGATTCTAACAGAGGACACGAAAACCTGACAAGGTCGGAAGGCGAGAAAGGCGCACACGGGTCGTTAGGACGAAGCAGGTGCGCTGAGAGACAAGTCGAACTCCTGAAATGCCCAGCCGCCCCGATCGTCCTGGGCCACGACCTTGATCCGGTACGACCCATTCGATTCCGGCGGGACCTGCCAGTCGATGCGGCCGGTCTTCTGATCGATCGTCATGCCGGGCGGGGCGGTCGGCAGCGAAAACGAGACCGGATCCCCTTCCGGATCAACGGCCGTGACGGTATAGAGGTAACGCCCCTGTTGGGTGATCGAGTGAGGAACGGAGGTGATCTTCGGCGGGCTGTTCGCAATGGTCATCGTCGGAGAAAACATTTCTTTGCCTTCCCCGACGCCGTCGCGCGGGATCACGGAGACCGCAATGACGTCGTCTCTGAGCAACCCGGCGGTATCAAACGTGTTCTCTTCGCCTTCGGAGATCAGCCGGTTGTTTTTCCACCATCGGAATCGATACCGGACCTCATCGTGATCCGCATCGGTCCCTTCCACCTGGGCCTGCAGCACATCCCCAACCCGTATCTGACCGGGCTCGATCGTCACCCGCAACACGACCGGAAGTGTATTCCCGACGCTCACCGGTTCGGTTCGATAGGGAGCGCCTGACACTTTGCCGTCGAACGGAATCACCTGGACGCTGACGCGGTCGCCGCGTTTGAGCGTGTCGGGGTTCAACTGATGTCCGATGGCTCCGGGAACAGGATCGCCGTTCACCAGCCATTGGTAACGAAAAGTGAGCGGGTCGCGATCCGGGTCTTCTCCCTCAACCTGGACCGACACGGGTTCGGAGAGGACGGGAGGGACCGGAACGATCCGGGCGGAACGAATCGAAGGCGGACGGTTGTTTCCCGCGGGAGGCGCGGGCGCCCCGCCCATCTGAGCAGATTCGGGTGAACAGCCCGCCAGGAGCACAATGCCGAATAGTATCGTCGGAAACAGACGCCGAGAAGCGGATCGCTTTGTGCTCGTCATTTCCCTCAGGCGAAGCCATGGTCCGCTCCATCGAGAAACCGCACAGAAGCGGACCATACGCTTCGGGCTCTTGTCGCGGAGAAAGAAGTCAGTCTCTCTGATTGATCCATGAGACATACTGACTCCACGAAGGCAACGCCGGTTTCGTACAAGGTTGCGCAATGGCACCGGTGCTGGACTGGACGTAGCCGATCACGCCGCCCTGACAACCGGAGCCGCTGGGCCCCCGCTCCCCTGGGTGCCGATCTGGACAGCCATTTGCGACGCCAAGCCGGTACCCAACGCCATAGACCTGTTGACAGTCTTGTTGCTGCCGGCCGCGGTCGTCCCGATCACCGACTCCTTGTAGGCGCTGCCGGTCAGATAGAAGAGCGCGTACAGGTTGCTCTCTCCCGACACGCTGCAGATGTCGTTATTGGGAATGAACGAGGGGAAGAACACAATGCCCCCGATGATGGTCGGACTCGCCAGCACCCGCTCCCGCGTCGCCGGCAATGTGGTGAACCAGCCGTCCTTGCTCTGAACCAGTCCGATCAAGGAGGTCGTCCCTGCGCCCTCGAATGTGGTCACGCCTGCGACTCCGGTGACTTGATTCGTTCCGCTGCCGCACGTCCCGACCCCGACCACGCAGATCGTGGCGCTCGAGACGTTCACAAGATCGTCGTCCAAGCAACTGACGACACTGGATTGTGTGCAGCTCCCGCCGAGCACCGAGTCTTTGATCCCGAAGAAGTACTGGGTGTCGGTGTTGGTCTTGTCGGCCGTACTGTAATACCGGCCGGTCCCGAAGAAGATCCAGACTTTCCCTGTGTCATCCAGTGTCACCGTGGGCGCGGCCACGATCGGACCGACCAGTGTGCTCCCGCCGGTCGGGAACGTATCGATCACCTCGGTCGGAATCCGATTGCTCCCCGAGGCGATCCCCCATGTAGAGGTCGAGCAAGGGGCGCTTGGGCAGGCTCCCATCGTCAACCGATACATTTTCCCCGACCAGATGCTGCGGCCACTGCTGGCCGGATCGATCGTCCGCCCGACATAGACGGAATCGGCACGATAATCCAAATCGCGGTCCAGCGTGATCAGGTCCGCCATGAACGAATACCACGAACCAATGGGAAGCGTGGTCACCAAGCTGTTGTTGGCTCCCGGCCCGGTTGCCAGATCGACCGCGTAGAGTTTGGCCGCCTGAGCGACACTGCCATCGTACCCGGTCACGCCCGATCCGAAGACCACATACCACTTGGCATTCGTGTTATTCGCCTTTGGATCACTGGACGGATTCATCCGCACGACCGTCGGATAGCTTGTTGCCAGGCCTTGATCCGACGACGAGAAAGACCAGAGGAGCTTGGGCGGCACCTCGGGGTTGGTAATGTCCAGGACGAAATACGCACTGTAGAACGTACGGTTGGTCCCGCCGATATTCACCGTCATGGGCGGCGCTCCTGCCCCCGAACAATTCCCACAACTCCCTCCCATCCGGAATCCGCCGATCAGGATCGTGCCCCATCCGTTGGGATGATCCGCATCGGGAGTGAAGATGCGCACATCGGTCACCTTGGGTTTGAGATCGACGTAGTAGACATGTGTGTAGTCGGTCCTGGTCAGCCACTGCAGGTGCGGCAGGAGTTGATAAGGGATAAATCCCCACAGTTCTTCACCGAGCAACTTGCCGCTCGTGTTGTCGTTGGGATTGCGGGTGAACCACCCATGCTCCGTCACCGTGGTCGTGTTAGGATCATCGCCGCGATGATAGAACCCGGCGTTGAACGCATGGAGCATGCCGTCATTGGCTCCGACATAGGCCACCTGGCGCCGGTTGCGGTACTGCTGAAAGAACGCCGTGTAACTCGAGTCGCCGTAGAGCACGTCGAAGCGTTCCTTCGGCGCCGCGACCACCGTTGGTGTTGAATGGATCGGATCGCCCAGCTTCCAGACCTTCAAGCTGCCGCCGACGGTGAGCTGTCGATCCCGGAGACCGGTGATTTGGTCCCCCCTGATGAAATTGATGATATTGTCAGCCGTGTAAGGAGCGGCCCCAGCACGCAAATATGGGGCCAGCGTGGCCGAATTGGCAGCGGTAAAATCCATTTGTTCACCCACATCAACCACGCCGTTGTTGTCCAAATCGACCCATGTGAGCAAAGTCCGGTTGCCCGACGGCGTCAATGCCAGACGTTGGCCAGCTTCCCAGATTCCTTTGACCTCTCTCAACGTTACGGTTTCAAAGGGCGTCGTGCTGTCGGCCTTGCCGTCGCCGTTGGTATCGCGGAAGCGATCGACAAACACGTTCCCGGTGCCCGAGTCAAAGCGAGTCTGAATGATGGTGTCGTTCTGGTAAATGAGCCGGGCATCGCCGTCGGAGTCTTCGCGCAGATTCCCGAACGTGTCGAGGAACAGGCCCTGGGTATAGCCGGTCCACTTCACATCCCGAAATCCCTCGAAGAGGAGGGGATAGAAATAGGACTGATAGAGCGATCCGTCACCGGTCGATGACGTGGCCAGCACGGAGACCGCCGTTCCGGACGCGCTTCGTTGCAGAATACTGGTAATTGTGGCCATCAGCTTTTCGCGAAGATCGTTGGCGTTCGCCGACTCAAAATACGTGTCCGGCAAGCCGTCCGGCCCCTCCGCACCGGTGTAGTTGTTGTACCGGTCCCACTCTTCCGTCAAATCGGGAACATTGTTGCCGTTGCGGTCCTCAAAGCCCCCGAGCTTCGCCGTCGTCTGGAGAATCTCCCGTCCAATCGGTTGGCCGAACGCGTAAAAACTATAGATGATGAGATTCTGGTTGCCTGCCAAGTTCTTCCCGGACTCGTTGATGACTGGAAGCGTGTTTTGGCGGAGATCCGTGATGTGGGCATAGTACGCCACATCGTCGAGGTAGTGGGACCCGTTGTTCGCATAATTCGTCTTGTGCGGCGTACAAGGATCCGTGATGACGGCGCTCGTACAGTGGGCGCCGTGGAGGCCATGGCCGTAGTCCTGCAAAGCCGACGGCACGTTCAAATCCTGGGTCGGCTCGCCGTCCGTGAAGATGATGACAAAACTCTTGCAGCAGGTCACGTACTGTGACGTGCCAGCCCATTTCGGCTGGGTGAAGTAATAGGGATCGCGGTTCGTGACGGTGTAGGAGTAGTCCGAATTGGTATAGGCAGGCGGAATCTGCGCAAAGTACCGCGTGGCCTCATAGAGCGACTCGGCCAGCGGCGTCCAGGTGGACGGTGTCGTCGCTTCGACCGCGGTGATGAGGTCTTGGATATTGCTCGATCCGACATCGGAGAGCACCTTGCCGCCGTCGCCACTCCCTTTAAACTGCATCAGACCAAATCGAGCCTTATCGCCGACTTCCTGAAGGACGCCGGTTGCGTTCTCAAAGTGGTCGATTCGGATCGTCCAGGGGCCCGACTCGGCATAGGCATCCCCATCGGTGCAGCTCGAACTGCTTGGTCGCCCGGAATCATCATCCAGGCAAAAACTGCCTTTGAGCGTCCCGCTGCTCCCCATCATATGAAAATAGACCGTGCCACCGACAGCAGGGAGATAGGTGGAGGGGATCCTTCCGTTGGCATCAGCTCGGGAGACCGAGGTCGTTTGATCCCGACAACAGGCCCAGTTGTCAAAGGTCTGCTGCCCGATCAACTGCCGGCACCCGCCCTGCGCGTCCCGCCCCCCGACGGAGCAGGTGCCCCCCATCATCACCCACTTGACGATGTCGACTCGGCGCATGGTGGCGTAGTTCAGCAAGTTGCCCGACCACGGATACGAAGCGTTCGAGCAGGTTCCTGGCGAAGATGGGTTGGCCGCCGGATCCGGAACGAATTTGTTGCTACTGTAGCCGTAGCATTCCAACGGATCGTACAGGCCGTAATAAGTCTGGCTCGGAT
>JBBIOW010000015.1:9817-10614 GCA_037443165.1 Nitrospiraceae bacterium
CCGCATCCTTGTACGCTGCTTCATTCATGCTGCCCGAATTGTCCATCAACAACAAGACATTGGGCGGAACCGCATCGGTAATGAACGGCGGCGAGGCGGTATACTCGGCCATGGTCTGGGCCTTGACGTCGACCGGCCACATCACAGCCTCTGCCAGCATCAGCGACAGCACAATTGCCGTTATTTTCGACTGTGGTGTCATGGTGTGCCGTTTCATGGTCTGGCCTCCGCTTGTTGCGTGTCTGTCCGTCGATTCCATTTCCTTTATTCTATTCAGCGAGCCGTGAATCCTCGTCGGGTCATTTAGGAAGGACGATCACGATCTGATCGATTTGTCCCTCTTTCAGGTGATACTGGACTTGCACCCCAGGCACGAGGTCCCGGTCGTCCCTTTCCCTCCCCTCGTCGTCCTTGATGATGACTTGGGGCTTGAGGGGATAGTTCGTGTTGTTGATTTGTAGCGTCGTCCCGCTTTTCGCCGACGTCACCAGCCCTGACTGGAAGTGACTCATGGACGCGGCTGGTTGTCCCGTTTGCGCCGCGACCGTTTCTCTTCCCGTTCCCGGCACGCCGATCAGCAAGGCCACGACAGCCAAGCACAAAACGAGATGCCGGCGCCGTGCTCTCATTCGCGTGTCCATAGTCGACTCCTAGAGTTTTTTCTGGCAGCTTTCACTCGTCATGGTGCAGGCATAGATCGCGGTGATCCGGCTGCTCGTTCCGGTCGCGACGTTTCTTGCCACGCAGTTGACCCGATAGAGAATGTCGACACCGCCCGCCGAGGCTCCTCCGGCCGT
>JBBIOW010000015.1:10624-33394 GCA_037443165.1 Nitrospiraceae bacterium
CATATCCCCCGAACATCTGCATACCGGAGCCCGCTTTCGCTTTGGCATAGAGCCGGTCGATGTCGCCGTTCACGGTATAGGCGCCCACCGTCTGCGCGATGTTCGGGACGGCGCCTGTGCCATCGGCGACATCGGTATTGTTGTCCGACTGTCCCATAATCTCCTGATTGAGCACGGCGGAATTGGCCTGCGGCACAGGGCCGGGCGGTGTCGCATTGCTCAAGAATGTCGCCGGTAACGAACCCTGGTCGATGGTCTGCTGGATGATGTTCACCGCCGTCCCCAAGCATGATTCGGCCGCGCTGGATGCCGCTTCGCTCGTTCGCGCGAGACCGGCAATCCGATTTTCCAGTCCACTGACCGTCACGGCTGCGACTCCGATGACGGTCAGGATCAGCAGGAGCAGCATGACCGTCAGGAAGGCAACGCCTCGCTGGTTTCTGATCAACCCACGCTCGGTCTTGCTCATCTCCCGACGGTCTCCATCTGTTGATTGTTCGCTCAGAGCCCTAAGTTCCTCGTCTGCACGGTCCGAGTCAGCACACGCCTGCGGAACTGCGGATACGTGATGGGATCGTACGTGGCATCGGCGGCATGGTTGTGGTCGCTGATGACCAATGGCGCGGCGGTCGCCGTCATCGACGTTCGGCCCTCCCCGAGCCCCTGATCGGCGACGGTCTGCCGAGCCACGACGTTGACCTGGACGAGCCGGATTTTGTCCGGAGTCAACGGCGCGATTGTCCAAGAGCTGTTGGTCATGAAATCCGCTTGGTCAAACGTACCGGATGCGTTCTGGTCATCGACCACTCCGTCCGCAATTCCCCCATTCACCGCCGAATTACACCCGTCACACGCATACGCGAATTGGATATCTTCAATTCCATCCGTGATGGGCGCGCACGGGCTGGCCGCTACATTACAGTTCAACGCGGCGGTGATGCCTCGCACCAGGCAGGGGGCATTTCCGCCGCAGACCGCGTTGTTATCGGGAGGGCGTATCACTTGGTAGGTGACGCACTGGAGCAAATAGACCGGGGTTCCCGCGAGAAATGTCGCCGGCGGGGCGATGGCATTGGAGAGCGTCAACGTATCGCCGCTGATCGTGCTGACGGTCGCCGTGACCGTTCCATTGATCGAAATTTGCGCGGTCGTCGGCGACGCAGTGTTCAGACCGGCCGCCACCATATTGGCCACTGCGCCGGCTTGCAATGTGATTTGATTGAAGCCGGGCCCGACGGTGTTAGCGAGCGTCCATAAAGGCGCCAGCGAACTGGTCGTCGGAACGACCAGCGAGATTGAATCCGGACCTGCATCGGCCCCGCCGGGGCTGTTGTCCGCAGGAACGATGGCCTGAGGAACTCCCGCCAGCGCACAAGCGCCCACTTGGCCGGTCATGCCGAATCCGGCAAGCTTGATATCACGAGAAATCACCTCCATCGCCACCCGCACATTCTGTTGCGTGTCCACCGTTTGATCGTTTGCACGAGCTGCCTTGTTGGTCGTGTTCAGCGCCGTAAAACCCGCCGCGACCACGACGAGCGTGACGAAAATCCCCGCCATGAGTTCGACGAGTGTGACGCCGCGCTCTTCTTCGTAGATTCGGCTTCGATTCATTCCGAACGTCTTCATTATTCCGGCGCCACCACCGTCGTCAGTGTCAGGGCCTTGTTTCGTGTCACGCTCGTCTCACCCCGCACAGAACCGCTCCATGTGATCGTCACCGTCACCGAGTTTTGATTCAGGGGCGGCGTGACCGGCCCTATCGCCGTCACGGTGACGAGCCCCCGCACGCCGGTGAGACCGGAGGCGTTCAACAACGCCTGCCACTGGGCATAATCGCCTCGGGCCATGGGCTGACTTGTCGGTGGCTGGGTCCCCGCATTCAACGTGTCGATATTGTTGTAGGCCGCAACGTTGCGCCGGTTGAAATGGATGCGCTCGATCATGTCGGCCGCGAGGTTTGTCACCTTCGTCAGCTCGTTTGCATCCACGTTTCGGCCGAACGAGATCGCCTGCATCCCAGAGAGTGCCAGCAAGCCCGCTCCCAGAACTATTGCGGCAATCATGCCTTCGATCAGGGTGAAACCCGACTGCGTTGATGGCTGCTTCGCGTTCATACGATTCGATCCAACACTCGACGGGGCCTTCTCGTCGTTACGGGCAGAGTGAGCTGGGACACCACGTCGCTTTGCCGCCAGGCGTGACTTTGATCGAGTAGGTCAATCCTTGATTGTTCGTCACCGTCAGTATCTGGTTCCCGGCTCCGCCGCCCGACCGCAGGCCAAGCGAGTTAAACTGCACCGGTCCTCCCCCGACGTTGGTCACGTGGACCATCATCGACTGCGTCGGCAACACCTGCGCGCCCGAGACGTCCGCAGTCGCCACAGTGACTCTCCCCCCTGCCACGGCGACCGTGACGTTGACCGAAGTATTTCTGTTCATGGCCGCCAACCTGGCGAGGGCCAACTGGCCGGTGATCTCGGTGACCGCCTGTCGTAACTGGTAACGAGCGTTCCACTGCGTGTAACTCGGGACCGCCAACGCGGCACCAATTCCGATAATCGTGATGACGGTCATCACTTCCAGAAACGTAAATCCTCGTTCTCCAGGGACACGGACTTTGCAGGGCCTCGGCAGACGGGTAGACATAGCGCCATCAGTGTGAGCAAGTGCCGTGCCCTTAGATTTAGGAGGAGACGACCTCTCAACTTGTTGATTTCACGTTGTGACCCCTCTTTCGACGGAGTACAAATTCGCGCTCTGGCGGTCATTTTGTCTGACAATTTTCGTCACGAACTTGCCGGCTACGCGCGCTTCTAAGGCCGCGAATGACCATGGGGAATCCAACCATTCCCGCTCTCGGCAAACAGACGGTCGGGCGGTGGTTTCGTTTGCTGACTGACACATGAGAGCTCGGCCCTGCGTGGATGCGACTGCGACCGAAGATGAGCGAGGTGGCGTGGAACGCGGGAGGAGAAGGGCGCTTCTCGCGGCTTACCGGTAGGTTGACACTGACGGCGTCATTTCAGCGCGACGGCTCTGACCTGTTTGAACGTCGTCATACCTGTGAGCACTTTTTCGATCCCGTCCTGGACTAACGTCGTCATCCCTTCCTTCATCGCAAGGGTCAGCATCTCATCGGTTCTGGCTCTCGATTGGATGAGATGCTTCATCTCTTCCGAAGCGCGCAGCAATTCATGTAGCGGCACGCGCCCCCTGAACCCGGTTCCGTTGCAGGCGTCACAGCCCCGCCCGCGATACAATCGGAACTCGTCGCTGTACTCGACTCCCAGCTTCGGCCAATGCTTCGCTCCATAACTCTGGACCAGTTCGTCATATTCGTGCCTTGTCGGGTGATAAGCCTCCCGGCATCCCCCGCAAATGCGCTTACATAATCGCTTGGCCAGCACTCCCAGCATCGCATCGGCAAAGTTGAACGGGTCGCAGCCTAGGTCCAACAGGCGGGTCACGGTCTCCACCGCGCTGTTCGTGTGGAGCGTGCTCAACACCAAGTGGCCAGTCAGCGACGCTTCGATCGCGATGTCGGCGGTTTCCTTGTCGCGCATCTCGCCGATCATGATCACATCCGGATCTGCCCGCAGAAAGGCGCGCAGCGCTGCAGCGAAGGTGAACCCGATCTTGGGGTGGACCTGAACCTGACGCAGACCGTCTTGGGTGATTTCGATCGGATCCTCCGCCGTCCAAATCTTTCGCTCGTCGGTATTGATGTGACTCAGAATCGCGTGCAATGTCGTGGTCTTCCCGGAGCCCGTTGGTCCGACACACAGGATGATGCCATAGGGTTTCTCAGCCAACCCCTTGATGGCCGCGAGCGTCTGTGCAGAGAAGTCCATGGCCTCCAAGGGCATCGGTCCTTTGGCCGTCAGGAGGCGCATCACCACGTCCTCGTTGGAACCGGCCGTGGGTAGGGTCGCCACCCGCAACTCGATCTGCCGCTCCTTGTTGAGCTTAAACCGAATCTTCCCGTCCTGCGGTTTCCGGCGTTCGGCGATGTCCAGATTGGCCATGATCTTGATGCGGGACACGACCGCACGCCGATAGGCGGGCGGGATTTTCATATACGTGAAGCAGGTTCCATCTACCCGGAAGCGCACCGCCGTTTCCTTGTGATCGGAATACGGCTCGATGTGAATGTCGGAGGCACCACGACGGTCGGCCTCGGCGATGATCTGGTTCGTCAACCGGACGATCGCGCTGTCGTTTTCATCGATGACTGCAAGGCCTGCATCCTCGCACTGCTCCCCCTGCACCTCGCTGATGAGTTCGCCCAGGATCTCGCTGATCGAACCGGTCGCCACGTGGTCTCTCGCGGCCAGGAGAAATTGCTCGATGTCCCGTTTGAGGCCGACCGCGAAGCGGAGAGTCAGACCGGGGAAGGCGCGCCTGATATCCCAGATCTTGTCGACATCACGAGGGTTGTCGATCACAATATCCAGCAGATTGTCGTTCCGTCGCAACGGAATCCAATGGTTCCTCTTGAGATAGTCCTGACTGAGATTCCTGAGCAACTCGGGATCCACGACTGTCCGGTCATCGTAGGGAACGTAGGGACATTGGTAGTACTCGCCCAACGACTTGCCGAGTTCAATTTTCGGTACGTGATAGGTGTCGAGTAAGAGCGATTCCAGATCGATGGCGCGCCTCTTCGACTCTTCGATCGCAGCCTCGAGATCGGCGGAACTCAGCAGGTTGCTGCGGAGCAGGTACTCGAACATTCCCGTGTCCACCGCCGGCGCCGGGGATTTCCAGATACTTCCCCCTTTCGCGATCGATCGATCGCCGACAGCACTTCTCGAACACGCGGCATCGTGACGATTTCCGATTGTCGCGATCATGGATCACTCCTCATCCCTGAAGCCTAGTCCCGTCCATCCAGTCGCCAAAACCTATCGTTCATCGCGGCACGGGCTGATTCGGGCCTCGCTCCGGTCGCCTCTTGGACTCAGTCGAGCATGCAGCAATGTTTATTTGAGTTGCCACGTGCCAGCCGCCGGGTAGATCAACGGAAGTCCTCGCACGAGTCCGCTTTGCAGGTCGTGGTTGTACCAGACTTCGAGTGCGCTTCCTGTCCCTCCGGTTTCTCCAAGCGAACCGGCGACGAGCACTGCGCCATAGACCCGCGGCCGGCCTTCGAAGAGCAAGTTGCCGGCGGCATAGAGCACCCCCTGCAGATGCACCCCGCTCAACTGAACCGGCACTCGAGTCGCCGTGGAAGCGAGCCCCTCGCGGGGCGGGCTGAGAGCCGGCACCGGCCGCCCCGGTCCCCGCGGCTTCCACGATACGTGCGCATTGACCACGAACAGCCCTTCCGCATAGTCTGTTCCCACGGCAAGCATCCCCAAATTGTCGGCTCGCGGCGGCTGCTGGTCCAGTGTGTCGACGAACACGAGGCCGCGGTGATCCCCCACACCACTGGAGACAAATACCTCGTCTGCGGTCATGCCGCGCCCCGGCTCAACGATGCCGTCGGCGTAGAGCAGGCCGTCCCGGTCTCTCGCGTAGTATCGCCCGTACAGCAGCGCGGCTTGCTTGAGGCTCTCATAGTCCCACTGATCCATACGTAATCCCGGAACAGGTTCCTGCCGCTGATGCACATTCGCGGGCAGAGAGGCTCCACCCGCAGGGGTCGTGGTCACGAACAACGTCGCGCCGCCGACCCAGATATCGACCCACCTGTCTTCGCGGCGCGTCATCTCCGAATACGATTGACCCGTGACCGGCGCGAGGTCTGTTTTGAGCGGCACCGCGTCGACCGTCTTCCACAGGACATCTCCCCCCACTTTGAGATCTCCCCAATGGACCTCAACCGGCGCGGACACACCTCCGGGGGAGGTTGCGAGGAGACCGGCCGCCTGGACGGCCGCGCGGACGGCGGGAATGGTGCGGGTCCCCATCTGCACCGACACAGTTCTGGCAAGCCCCGATGATCCGGGCGAGGCGGCCGCTGCTGTGGCTTCAACCGTACACAGCAATCCGGGTCGCATCGGCCCATACACTTTGAGCTTCAGCACGCGGCCCAGTCCTCGCAGCGAGCGAAACCACCCGGTGGTCGGTCCGTTCAGCAATTCATCATGGACGGGCTGAGACGCGTCGAAGAGGACGTCCGGCCTTTCGGGAGTTCCCGTAAACTGCGACCGCCCCTGCGCATCGAAAAACGAAGGGCCGCTTCCAGCCAGGTCGAATCGTTTCGCAAACAGCGCGCCGACCGGTCCCTCCGGCGCAGAACCGGGATCGTGGAACCATGCCATCACTTGATCCACCGCGGCCTCGGCCGCATGTTGTGCTGTCCTCTCCTCTCTCGTCGCGCCGGCGCTCTGAATCTCGATGCCGGCCATATTCATGGACGTCAGCCCCAACACGGAGAGGATGAGGAGCGCCAGCAAGACTCCCAATAACGCGATGCCTCGTTCGTTCACCGATCCGCAGTTCATGGTTGACCTCCCTCACCCGCGAAGTCCGATGTCATAGGTCACGATCGCTCGCTCGCGACCGACCGCCACTTCCACACGAACCCGGGCCACGCGATCTGGCGCACGGGTGGGCCTGCCCTCCCGATCGAAATACTTCAGCTCGAAATGCACGACATCGCCGATCAGCGTGCCGGCGCCGCCGTCCACCATACGCATGACCCGGGGTGCACCGCGATCGTCTCGTCCGAGGTAGTAGCGGACATCGTTGGAAACGGTGACGACGCTGCCTGACGGGAAGACCTGTCCCAGGGGAGTGGCCAGCGTCAGCCGGGCGCGTTGACCGTCCTTGGCCAATCGCCCTTCGGCGCACCGCTCCGCCGCACACACGACGATGCGCTTTCCCTTTGGCCAGTCGGTTCCGTCACTGACCGGCAGCTCCTGCTGGCCCGCCGTGACCGGCTGAGTCAACGCCGTCACATAGCCTCCGAGGTTCGCCGCGAACTCGATTTCCTGGGAGTCGGCTTTATGTACAGTTCGGTCGGCGGGAGAGAAGCCGGATCCGGCCATGCGGAGCTCGCTGCCCATGACCTCCAGCCCCAAGCGAAGATCCTGATGTCGGGCAATCGCGCCCTGTTGGGCATGGAACCGCGATTGGCAGTGCTTGAGCGTCTCAAGCACAGCCGAGAGGACGACCGCACCGGCCGCCAAGCCGATCAACAATTCGAGCAGCGTCGTTCCTTGTTCATCTCCCAACCGTCTCGCCCTCATCATGATGCTCCCTCTGTTCACATGCTCGAGAAACGTTCTATCGCAGACCGACGAACCGCGGATTCGCCCGTACAGTGCCGAGCCGCACCTCTCGACGCTGACCGCTGGCCGACGGATAGTCGGCTCGAACATGAATCGCAACCGAACCTACATAGGGGAGAGGACCGGGGTGATGTGTCGCAACCGTCCAGACGAGATGAATCCCTTCGTGATCGGAACTGGCCGTGTAGACCCGATCCCCCGCGATCTCGTCCGGCTCAACACCGTCATCGCGCATGGTCGCATCGGGCAGACCATCCGCATCCACATCTTCTGTGAGGAGCAGATTCCACGCCACCGCCCGCTTGACCTCCAGCTTGGACTCCACCAATGCCAACGCACGTGTCCGTGTGATGCCTTCCCGAAGCCCGTGATCGGCCCATTCAAACGTCGCCATGGCGCCCAGTAATCCGATGGAGAGGATCACCATCGCGATCATCACCTCGATGAGGCTGAATCCCTTCTGGGCATTCACCCCAAGAGCGACCTGATGGAATGGCTTCAACTCGAATCGAACACCCGCCGCGCTCATGACAGTGCGACCCTCCCTGTGATGCTGACCGTGATCGTCCTCCGTTCGCCCGACCGGCCCAGAAGCACGATCGTGGTGGGAGAGGCGGAGCGCCCGCTCGGATGAAACAGGATCTGCGTGCCGCCGCTGAGCCGCTCAATCACCGCCCCTCTGCCGTCGCAGCGATACGTGCGAAGCAGACGACCGGATCCGTCCGCCAGTTCTGTCCTCAGACTCCCACTCCCTGGATCGACCACCACTCGCACCCGTTCCCGGCGGCCGATGGCAAGCTGACGGGCAAGCCGCAGCTCGGCTGCGATCTCCGCCATCGCCGCCTTCTCCTGTTGTCGTGCAGCCAAAGCCAGGAAACTTTCTCCACCCCAGACGGTCGCCAGACCGACGAGGGCGACCACCACCAGCAACTCCGTGAGGCTGGCTCCCGCTTCCTGGACCAGGCCTTTGGGAAGGGGCGCGTCGGAAGACATGTCTCGCATGATCGAAGCCTCTTTCTTCTATTCGCTCGCGACCATCGGCCGCCGGATTTTCCAAAAGCCGTGCCGCGCCCACCGACAACCTCAAACGGACGGAAGCATCACGATGGTCGACACTGCTCCCGCGCGGTTCGCCGCATAGGAAGCGGGAAACGCGCGATGGGCGTTATGAGAGGCGTGCAGCGGGTAGGAATAATCTGACAACGGACTGGGAGGCGACTGTCACAGTTCGGATACAGGCCGGCGCCCGATTAGATACAGCTCGAACCGGTGATCGAGGGACATATGCGGAGCGAAGCGTCGGCGAGATAGTTCCGGCGAGATCATTCCGGCGATGCGACCAGGTTGAAATACCATTCGAGCAGGGGCTCATGGAAAAAGAGGGACAGGATGGCGCCAAGCGCCAGAAAGGGACCGAAGGGGATGTATTCATCTTTCTTGATCACGTTGAGGGCAATCAGCCCCACCCCCGCGACAGACCCGACCGACGCGCCGATCATGATCGTCAACAGGGTCGCCTTCCATCCCAGAAAGGCGCCGATCATGGCCAGGAGCTTGATATCGCCTCCCCCCATGCCTTCCTTTCCGAAGAGGTAGGGGCTGGCCCATGCCAAGAACCACAAGAGTCCCCCGCCGACCAGCACACCTAAGGTCGAGTTGACCAATCCCACTGGCAGGACCGTCGCCGCGCTGAGCAGTCCGATCAGAAGACCAGGGATGGTGATGGCGTTGGGAATCATTTGATGGGTGACGTCGGTGCCGGTCACGACGAGCAGCGCGGAAAAGAGGACCGCGTACGCCACCGACGCCCATCCGATACCGAAACGCCAGAAGATGACGCCATATCCGATCGCGTTCGCGGTCTCGATGAGCGGATAGCGGAATGAAATCGGCGCGCCGCAGGCCCGGCACTTTCCTCTCAGCGCGAGGAAGCTCAGAATTGGAATATTGTCATGCCACGCAATCGGCCGAGAGCATGACGGGCAACGGGACGAGGGCCAGACGATCGACTCACCCCGTGGAAGTCGATGAATGCACACGTTGAGGAAGCTTCCGACGAGCGCTCCGAAAACGCCGATGACCGTATACAGAGGGATCGAAACCATGGAGTCAATCCCGGTTTGTCTGCCTAAGCAGAGTCAGGCAGGCATGGTTGTCTTAGCGATCACACCTAGAGCAAAATTTCTCAGACAGAAAATACTTGCATTTGCCCTGCTGATCCAGGTTATTTATACATTCGGAAACCTTCTCCGCCCATGCGGTGCTGTGTGGCCGCAGAGACTTGAGAACCTCATACGGTCTTGCTATGAACCAAGAAGGAGAACCTGACTTATGCCAAAGGTGAAAGTCAGTCCTCGAACCCGTGCTCGGAAGGCCACGTTGGAGCTCGTTCCGCCCAGACGCAAGCGGCCGGAAGCCCTTACCAGCCGGGAACAAGAAATCCTTGAATTGATCTGGTCGGGGTTCAAGAATAAGGAAATCGCCCAGCGGCTGAAGATCAGCGTCAAAACCGTCGAGGCGCACCGGGCCAATATGATGAAGAAGGTCCGGGTGTCGAACACCGCGCAGTTGCTCAAGGCGGCGATCCAGGGAGGAATGATCAAGATCCGCTAGCCTCGCCGGCACCGGGAGCGGCACTGGAGCGCTGCCGGATCACTTCAAACAGCGTCACGGCCGCGGCGGCGGAGACATTGAGGGAGTTGACCCGGCCGTGCATCGGAATCTTCGCCCGGTCGTCGCATTTGGCTAACACTCCCGGGCGGATCCCTCTTCCCTCTCCTCCCAGCACCACCGCAATGGGTCCCCGGAAGTCGAGCGCGGTGTAGGGCTTAGGCGCTCTGGGGTCAAGTCCGTACACCCACAATCCGGCGGCCTGCAATTCCTCGATCAGGCGCGAGAGGTTCTGCGCACGACCGACTCTAACGTGATCGAGCGCTCCGGCCGACGCCCTGGCCACTGCTCCCGTGAGTCCTGCCGAGCGCCGATCCGGCACAAAGACCCCGTGCACGCCGGCGGCGTCGGCCGACCGGAGCACCGCCCCCAAATTCTGGGGATCTTCCACGCCGTCAAGGATGACCACGAAAGGCGGCTCGTTGCGCGCGCGGGCGCAGCCCAGGATCTCATCCGTCTCGGCATAGGCTTTGGCTGCGATCAAGCCGATGACGCCCTGGTGCCGCCCCTCGTGCACCAGCCGATCCAGCGCCGGCCGAGGTTCCACATGAACAGGAACGTGCTTGGCGCGGGCGAGTCGCACGATCTCGGCGAACTGCCGGTCCTGGCGGAGCACCATAATCCGCTGGAACGGCCGGGCGCCGGCGCGCAGCGCTTCCCGGACCGCATGCAGGCCATAGAGGATGTCCGCGGACTCACCGCTTCCAGCGGGTCGTGCCGTCTGGTCGGTCTTCCAGGATGATCCCCCGGGCCGCCAGCGATTTCCTGATTTCATCTGCTTTCGCAAAATCTTTTTTCTTCCGCGCCTCGTTCCGTTCGGCGATCAACCGTGCGATTTCCGTATCCTCGAGCGATGGGCTTGGAGCTTCCCGCTCCGCAAACGAAATGCCTCCTCGCGTCGCAAACTCCCACTCCTTGACGCCCAATTGGAACAGACTCAACACCTGTCCCAAGGATCGGAAGGTTTCACGGACCTGCGCTCGATGCTCCCGGGACAGCCCTGTTTTCAGCAACTGGTTGACGATGGACCGGAACTGTTGAAAAGCCGCCAGCGCGGCCGGTGTATTGAAGTCATCGTCCATAGCTTCGCGGAAGGCATGTTGGAACTCGTGCAGAGCTGGGGACAGCTTGTCCGCCACACCGCCCTCGACCGGGGACGCCTCCTCAAGCCTGAGGAAAAGATCGTAGAACGCATCCAGAGCCCGTTTCGTTTCCTGCAAGGCTTGATCGGAAAAATCAAGCGGGCTGCGATAGTGGGTGGAGAGAAAGAAATACCGCAACACTTCCGCGGTGACCGGCTCCCGATATCCCCACTTTTCGAAGACTTCCCGGATCGTGAAAAAGTTCCCCAGCGACTTGGACATCTTCTCTTGATTGACCTGCACGAACCCGTTGTGCACCCAGTAGCGCGCGAACTCCTTGTCGGTGGCGGCGCAGGACTGGGCGATCTCGTTTTCATGGTGGGGAAAGATCAGATCCGCTCCCCCACCATGGATATCGAACGTCTCGCCCAGATGTTTCATCGACATTGCCGAGCACTCGATATGCCAGCCCGGCCGGCCCGGTCCCCAGGGACTGTCCCATGACGGCTCGCCTGGCTTGGCGGCTTTCCAGAGGGCGAAATCCATCGGATGCCGCTTTCGCTCGTCCACTTCGACGCGGGCGCCCGCCTGCATGTCCTCCAGTTTGCGCTTGGACAAGAGCCCGTACGCCGGAAACTTCTCGACCTGGAAATAGATGTCGCCGTTCACCTGATACGCGACGCCTTTTCGGATCAACGTTCGAACCAACTCGATGATGTCGGCCATGTGCTCCGTCGCTTTGGGCTCGACCGTCGCCCGGCCGATCCCCAGCCGCCCCATATCACGATAGTAGGCGTCGATGTAGCGGGCCGTCACCGCCTGCCAGGGAATTCCGAGTTCGTTGGCGCGATTGATGATCTTGTCATCCACATCGGTAAAATTTTTCACGAAGGTGACCGCAAGCCCTCGAGATTCCAGATACCGGCGGATCACCTCGAACACGAGCGCGCTCCGGGCATGCCCCAGATGGCATTCGTCGTACACCGTGACGCCGCAGACGTACATCCGCACCGAGCCCGCGACGAGCGGCTCGAAGGGTTCCTTCCGGCCGGACAGGGTGTTGTAGATCTTCAGCACGAAGGAGGCCCCGATTTCAGATCAGCGCGGCGATGCCGCGGCCAGTGCGACCATACAAAATAGGCAAGAACGATCAGGAGAAGCAACCCGATCACGACGTCGATCCGGTGAAAGTGCCCGCGCAATTGGTCCCATCGCTCACCCAGCTTCAGACCGAGATAGGCCAAGGCATAGCACCACGGGAGGGCGCCGACAAAGGTGAACACGACGAAGCGGGCGACATTCATGCGGGCTACGCCGGCCGGCAGCGAGATGAAGGTCCGCACAACCGGCAACAGGCGGCTCAGAAACACCGCCGCTTCGCCGTATCGGGCGAACCAGCGGTCCGCCAGGTCGAGGTCCTTCCGCGAGATGAGCAGATACGGACCGTACCGTTCCACGAACGGCCGCCCGCCCCAGACGCCAATGTAGTAGGCCGCGAGGGATCCCACCACGTTGCCAAGCGCGCCGGCCAGTGTCACGCCGAGCATGGAAAACCGGCCGGTGGACGCCAGGTATCCGGAAAACGGCATGATGATCTCGCTCGGCAATGGGACGCACGCGCTCTCGATCGCCATGGTCAGCAGAATACCGGCGTAGCCGAATTTCGAGATCGCCGCGATGATGAACCGGCTGAGTTCCGCAATGATGTGTTCGAGCAGCGAGACCAAGAAACGATCGTCCTTACCGGCGGCCACGCGCGTGCGATGCAGGCCTGTTGTTTCCGATGAGTACTTCCCAATTCCGCAGCCGTTCCAGCACCCCGTAGTGCGTGATATCGAGGTGGATCGGCGTGATCGACACCATCCCCTGCCGGATCGCCTCGTGGTCGGAATCCTTCTGCCGACTCCAGGCGATACGCGTGCCGGCGATCCAATAATATTTCCGTCCGTGCGGGTCGACTTTCTCGACGATCGGGTTTTCGAATCGCCGGCGGCTCAGACAGGTGACCCGCACGCCCTTGATGGCGCTCAAGGGTCGGTCAGGGATGTTCACGTTGAGCATCGTCTCCTCCGGTAGGCCGTACTCGAGCGCCAAACGGGCGACCCGCTCGGCGTACCGCGCCCCAACGTCGAATCGGTATCGGTCGCCGCCTTCCTGAGAGACCGCAATCGACGGCACGCCGAGAATGGTCCCTTCCAGCGCCGCTGAGACCGTCCCGGAATAGGTCACGTCGTCGCCGAGATTGACGCCCTTGTTGATGCCGGAGACCACCAAACCCGGCGGTTTCGGCAGCACCACCTTGAGCGCCAGGTTCACGCAATCGGTCGGCGTCCCGTTCACCGCAAAGATCCGCTTGCCCAGCGTGGTCAGCCGAAGCGGTTTGTGCAGAGTCAGGGCGTGTCCGACCGCCGTTCGTTCCCGGTCGGGAGCAACGACCCATACGGTGCCGAGGGCTCGCATGGCCTCGGCCAACGCGTGCAAACCCGGCGACGCCACACTGTCGTCGTTGGTTACCAGGATGTGCATGGGCGGCGCAAAGCAATAAAAAAAGCTGCGCGGGGCAGCTTCTGAGGTGTTGAGCCGCCGGCACCATCACGATAAGGCGATACGCCACCGGCGGTTCAAACGAAGCTTAATGGTCTGAAGAACTGAAATCCAAACAATTCGGTTAAGGACTCTAACCGCTCGCGGCAATTTCGACAAACCGATAAAGAGCGAGCGGCTCCAGCAAGCTGGGTTTGGTCGGGGCGAGCCGATTTGAACGGCCGACCACTCGCACCCCAAACGAGTGCGCTACCGGGCTGCGCCACGCCCCGACCGTATGTCTATTTCGACGACTTGCTGAATCGAAGCCGTTCGCCAATCTCGGCGAAGACGACGCATCAGCCCGGGTGAGACTCCAGGATGCGCAGGATCGCTTGGAGGTCTCCCCGTACCCGTTGAGCAAGTTCCTTCGGTCGAATCTGCCTGTGCGCATGGCGGCCACGACGCGCCCAATATCGTTTCACCCCGGCGATCGTATGCCCCTCTTCGTACAGCATGCGCTTGATTTCCAGAATCGTCTCGATATCGCGCTGGACGTACAGACGTTGGTTGCCTCGACTCTTCTTGGGCTTGAGAAAGCTGAATTCGGATTCCCAAAACCGCAACACATAGGCCGGAAGTTTCGTAATCTTGCTGACTTCTCCGATCTTATAGAAAACCTTGCTCCCCAGTCTGGGTTCATTCTCCATGACCGACCCTCGCGACTGGATCGCCGGCGTGTGCGAAGAGATTTACGAATTGACGTACTTCTTGAAAACCTGGCTGGGGCGGAAGGTGACCACCCGGCGCGGCGTGATACCGATCTCTTCCCCGGTACGCGGATTGCGTCCTTTCCTGGCCCCTTTACTGCGGACCACGAAATTCCCGAACCCCGCAATCTTGACCGATTCTCCTTTTTGCAAGACGGACTTGAGCAGGTTCAGGATGAGTTCGACGATGTCCGCGGCCTCATTCTTGGACACTCCCACCTGTTTATAGATCTCATTGGCGATATCAGCCTTTCTCATGCCGACCCTCCTGCCAACCTGCTTACCAGCTCCTGTCCCATCGCTCCGGCGAACCCCTGAGCCCTAACACGATTTTTCCATAAATTACGTGAGGTTATCAGCCGTGTCAAGGAGTTTTCTCGGACCCTGATCATGCATGCGGAGCGTCGTTCCCACGGAAGCGTTCCTTTTGGAGTAGCTTGTATTCGATGCTGTCGGCCAAGGCCTGCCAACTCGCTTCCATAATGTTGTCCGAAACTCCAACAGTTCCCCATTTGTCTTTGTGGTCACCCGATTCGATCAACACGCGCACTTTCGATTCGGTGCCCTTGTTGGCCGTGAGGACACGAACCTTGTAATCCAGAAGCTTGACCTCGCGGAGCTGAGGGTAGAATTTCTCCAGCGCCTTGCGGAGTGCGTGGTCCAGCGCGTTCACAGGGCCCGCGCCCACCGCGGCCGTGTGCTCGATCGCCTCGCCGACCTTGACCATCACGGTCGCTTCCGAGACCGGCGCTCCAGTCTCGTCTTTCTTTTCCACGATCACCCGGAACCCGAGCAGTTGGAACGACGGCGTATGGGTACCCATCGCTTTACGCATGAGCAGTTCGAAAGACCCCTCGGCCCCTTCGAACTGATAGCCCTGGCTCTCGCGCTCCTTGAGCGTGTTGACCAATTCTTGCAGCTTCTGGTGATCCTTGCTCAGTTTGATGCCGTACGCCTCCACTTTCTCCAACAAGCCGCTTCGGCCGGCATAGTCAGACACCAGCATGCGCTGGCGGTTCCCGACCCGCTCGGGGATGACATGCTCGTAGGTGGCCGGATTCTTGAGGACCGCGTGGATGTGCACGCCGCCCTTATGCGCGAAGGCCGAATCCCCGACATAGGGCTGATGCTTGTTGGGCATGAGGTTCGCGATCTCGGTCACGAACCCGGACACCTGCTTCAGATGGGCCAGCCGTTCGCCGAGCAACGGCCGTCCCATCTTCAGCTCCAGATTCGGCACGATCGAACAGAGATTGGCGTTGCCGCACCGTTCCCCGATGCCGTTGATCGTCCCCTGCACCTGAACGATGCCGGTTTCAACCGCCACCAGCGAGTTGGCGACGGCCATCTCGCAATCATTATGCGCGTGAATGCCGAGCGGTACGGCGATCTCCCGCCGCACCGCTTCGCAGATCCTGCGGATCTCCCACGGCATGGTCCCGCCGTTCGTGTCACACAGGATGATCCGCTCCGCTCCCGCTTCCACCGCCTTCCGCAGCGTCTCCACCGCATAGTCCGGATTAGCCTTGTACCCGTCGAAGAAATGCTCCGCGTCGTAAAACACCCTCCGCCCTTTGGAACGGAGATAGTGGATCGAGTCGCCGATGATCTCCAGATTCTTGGCCAAGGAAATCCCGAGCGCATCTGTCACGTGCAACCCCCAGCTCTTCCCAAAGATCGTAATCGTCGATGTCTCCGCGGCGAGCAACGCTTGGATATTGGGGTCCTTCTGGACCGAATTACTGGCCTTCCGCGTCGAGCCAAAGGCGACGATCGTCGCGTGTCTCAGCGGAATGGTCTTGATGATCCGGAAGAACTCGATATCCTTGGGATTGGCGCCCGGCCATCCTCCTTCGATGTACTGCACGCCCAACTCGTCCAGCTTCTGCGCCACGCGGACCTTGTCTTCAGCCGAGAAACTCACATCCTCGGCCTGTGCGCCGTCGCGCAGGGTCGTGTCGTAGATCTCCAACGATGGCGAGAGGCTGGTGGTGTGAGGCGCAGGGACATGAAGAGCTTCCCCCATCTCGCCCCGCGACCCTCGCCTCGCGCCCTTTTGCTTGCGCGTCATGACGGCACCCGATCCAATCCGAAGGCGGCGTGCAAGGCCCGCGTGGCGAGCTCGAGATACTTCTCATCGATCACGCAGGAGATTTTGATCTCCGAGGTGCTGATCATCATGATGTTCACGCCCTCCCGAGCCAGCACCTCGAACATCTTGGCCGCGACGCCGGAATGCGACCGCATCCCCACACCCACCAGCGACACCTTGGCGATGGCCTCGGTCACGGTCACCGACTTGGCGTCGATCTCCTTCGCGACGCGCTGCACGAGGCTGACCGCTTTCCTCAGATCGACTCGCGGCACGGTGAACGAAATGTCCGTGAGCGAGGCCTGGCTCACGTTCTGGATGATCATGTCGACCACGATGTTGGCCTCCGCCACCGGCCCGAAAATGCGCGCCGCGATGCCCGGTTTGTCGGGAACCCCGACGATCGTGATCTTCGCCTGGTTGCGATCGCCGGTGACTCCGGAGACCGCCACGCTTTCCATGTCCGCATCTTCAGTCGTCACGAGCGTTCCCTTTCCTTCGGTAAAACTGGATCGGACCTCGACCGGCACCCCATACTTTGCGGCGAACTCTACCGAACGGCTCTGCAGCACCTTTGCGCCCAGGCTCGCCAGTTCCAGCATTTCTTCATACGAGATCTTGTCGATGCGTCTGGCGGCCGGCACGATATTCGGGTCGGCGGTATAGACTCCGTCCACGTCGGTGAAAATGATGCACCGGTCGGCTTTGAGCGCGGCCGCCAAGGCGACCGCCGTCAGATCCGATCCGCCCCGACCCAGCGTCGTCACGTCGGACCGTTCGTTGATCCCCTGAAATCCCGCCACGACCGGGATGACACCTTCGGCCAGCGCGGCTTTGATCCGCTCGGCCGTCACCCGGGCGATGCGGGCCTTGGTGTGAGAGCTGTCGGTCAGAATCCCGACCTGTCGGCCGGTAAAGGACCGGGCGTTGAGCCCTCGCCCCCGCAGGTCCATCGCCAACAGTGCGATCGTGACTCGCTCGCCGGTAGACAGGAGCATATCCAGTTCGCGCTCGTCCGGCGAGGGCGTGACCTCGTGCGCCAATCGCAGGAGTCGATCGGTCTCGCCGCTCATGGCGGAGAGGACGACCACCACCCGGTGCCCTTCCCGGTGATCACGGGCGACACGGTCGGCGACTCGATGGATTCGTTCGATGCTCCCGACCGACGTGCCGCCGTATTTCTGGACGATCAACGCCATGGCCCGTTCCTACCCACGAGGGAACAGCTTGGCGATCAACCTGGTGGCTTCGCGCGGAGGTGCGTCGCTGGATCGAGCGTCCGTTTCGCTGAACCGCCGCGAGCCGGAGGCGGCCTTCGGTGTCGGTCCTTCCAAGAACGCATACAGCGCCGGTGGGGCCATGATCTTTTCGCTCCCTGTCACGGTCCGGTCCGAAAACAGCAGAACCCGCTAGGGTCCCCATTGCGACAGGGCGCTCAACACGGCCCCCACCACGTGTTTGTCGAACTCCTCGATCACCCGCAGCTTCGCTTTGGGATCGCCTCCGTACAGGATTTCATCAGGGATCGCCGAATGGACATACACCAGGTCTTTTCGAGCCAGCTCGCGGACCACTGCCTCTCCGAACGCCGTCAATGCCGAGCCATCGGCTCCGCTTGAAACCACCGGCTCCACCGCCTCCAAGCCGGCGCAGATCCCGATCCCCCGATGCAGATCGGTCGAGGCGACGACGGCGCCTGAGACCCGGAATCGTTCCGTCAGGCTCGGCCAGGCGTGCGAGCGCCCGGGCCCCCACAGCCACAGACAGTTAGCCGGTTTCAACCCCGCTTCCCGCCGTTCATCGTTGACGGGATGATCCCGGAGAATAATGAGGGCGGCTTCCATCAATTTCCGCAGAATATCCGCCCCATCGCCAGTCGGCAGATACTCGCCGATCGGACGGCCGACTGCTTGACGAGGATCCACACAGGTCGAGCGGGCCTTGCCTCCGACCCACACCATCAGGTGCCGATGGCCGATGCCGGGGTAAAACTGAATGGTCTCGGAGCCGAGTTGCTCATTCACCGCGTCGATCAGCTCGCGCGCCTGTTCCGTTTCGATGTAGCCGGCGGTCGCATCGTCCAGGATCACATGCGGGCCGAGCTTCTTGATCTCGGCCGTCGTCGACCGCCCGCCCGGCGCGGCTTCCGCGCGCAACGTGACCATGGTGCACCGGAAGACAACGTCATGCTCGCCGACGGTCACGCCAAGGCTGGCCGCCTCCAGTGGCGCCGGACCCGGATAATACTTGCGCGGGTCATAGCCCAGGATCGACACGCCCATCACGTCGCTGCCCGCTACCGGCCCGTCGAACGGAACGGCCGCCAGTCCCAATTCTCCCTCCTGTGCCAATCGGTCCATGTTCGGAGTGGAGGCCGCCTCCAGGGGGGTTTTCCCGCCCAGTTCTTGATAGGGACCGTCGCTCATTCCGCTCGCGTGGAGAATCACGTACTTCATAGCGTCCCCGTCGACTTAGCCCGCACTATTCATAACCGCTTCTGCTGCCTAGGACCATTGCTCTTTGAGATGCGATGGGCCGAACGTAACACCACCCCCGGGTACTCGTTGTTCTTTCATCGCAGCGGGTGGAACGCGACGAATTGTCATGACGATGCGGACTAGACCCTCAACAGACGTGCCACATCGTCGCGACTGGCTTTCACAGTCAGCGGCCGTCTCGACACGCCGATCGCCGTATCGGCGTCCTTCAACCCGTGGCCGGTCAACGTACACACCACCGTGTCGCCTTCCCGCAGCGCGCCGACCTGGCTCAGCTTGATGACCCCGGCCACCGAGGCGGCCGAAGCCGGTTCGCAAAAGACGCCGGCTTCCGCTGCGACCAGCGAATAGGCCAGCAGGATCTCCTCATCGGTGACCATGTCGATCAGGCCGGAGGATTCGCGCACGGCCTCAAGCGCGGAGGCCCAGCTAGCTGGATTGCCTATCCGGATCGCGGTCGCGATCGTCTGCGGCTCCTCCACCACCCGGCCGAGCACGATAGGTGCGGCCCCCGCCGCCTGAAACCCGACCATGCGCGGGACACGGGTGCTCTGGTTGGCCGCGTGGTACTCCTTGTAGCCGCGCCAGTAGGCGGTGATGTTGCCCGCGTTGCCCACCGGCAAGACATGGACGCTCGGCGCATCGCCGAGTTGATCGCAGACTTCCATCGCAGCGGTCTTTTGACCTTCGATCCGAAAGGGATTGATCGAATTCACCAGCTCGATCTTGTAGGTTGCGGCCAGTTCCTTGACGATAGCCAACGCCTGGTCGAAATTTCCTTCGATCTGAATCACCGTCGCCTGGTGCATCATAGCCTGAGAGAGCTTGCCGAGCGCGATCTTGCCAGCCGGAATCAAGACGTAGACTGCTAGGCCGGCGCAAGCCCCATAGGCGGCGGCCGAGGCCGACGTGTTGCCCGTGGAGGCGCAGATCACCGCCCGGGCTCCGGACTCCAAGGCCTTGGAAATCGCCATCGTCATCCCGCGGTCCTTGAACGACCCGGTCGGATTGGCTCCTTCGAACTTCAGATACAGTTCGACGCCGGGCGCGATTTTCTTCCCTAGGCGCACGGCATGAATAAGGGGTGTGTTGCCCTCACCCAAGGTCACCACCGGCGTCTGATCGGACACCGGGAGAAACTTGCGATACTCGTTGATGACGCCGCGCCAGCGTGTCATGGGAAAGAAAGCCGGTCAGTGACCGCGTCGAATCGGGTGGGGCGCATACCTCATTCGTCATGCCCTTCAACGCGGATCAAGGTGGTGGGTTGAGAGATGAACGCCATCCGGTCGATCTCACGGAGGGCAGCCTGCACGTCTCGCTCGGTCGCCGTATGCGTCATGATCACGACCGGCACCGTTTGCCCTTCTTTGCGGCCCTGTTGCAACACGGACGAAATGCTGATGCCATAACGCCCCAGGACGCCCGAAATCTGCGATAAGACTCCGGGCTTATCGAGCACCATGAATCGCATGTAGTACAACGAGCGGATCTCGTCGATCGGGCGGACGCGAAGCGGCCGGCGCTGATCCTGCCGAAAAGAAGCCGGTGGTACCCGTCCGGTGGCGCCCGAGAGCAGATTACGGGCGATCGCGATGACGTCGCTCGCGACCGCGCTGCCGGTCGGCAATGATCCGGCGCCTTGGCCGTAAAGGACGACGTCGTTGACCGCATCCCCGACCAATTGGATCGCGTTATAGACTCCCTCGACCTGCGCGATCGGCGAGGTCGAGGGAATCATCGTCGGATGGACGCGGGCCTCGATTTCCCCGTCCAGAAACTTCGCGATGGCGAGCAGTTTGATCGCGAATCCGAACTCCTTCGCGTAGGTGATATCCAGCGGCGTCAGCTTGGTGATCCCTTCCGTATAGATGTCCTTGAAGTGGACCGGCGTCCCATAGGCTAGGCTGACCATGATCGCCAGCTTGTGCGCCGAGTCGATCCCGGCCACATCGAACGTCGGGTCCGCCTCGGCATAGCCGGCCTGCTTGGCTTCTTCCAGGACCTCGTCGAATCCATGCCCCTCCTTGGTCATGCGGCTCAGGATATAGTTGGAAGTCCCGTTGATGATGCCGTAGACCGAGAGAATCGTGTCGGCGGCCAGTCCTTCGACCAACGCGCGGATAACCGGGATGCCTCCGCCGACGCTGGCTTCGAAGCCCAGATCGACCTGATACCTAGCCGCGGCCTCGAAAATCTCTTCGCCATGGACGGCCAGCAACGCCTTGTTCGCGGTGACGACCGACTTGCCTTTCGCCATCGCATCGAGAATCACCCGTTTGGCCGCGTCATAGCCGCCGATCAACTCGATGACAATATCGACCGCAGGGTCGTCGATAACCTGTTTCGCATCGGTCGTCAACATGCCGTCCGGCAACGCGAGGCCACGGTCCCGCACGATGTCGAGGTCCGCGACGCGCACCAAGTCGATGGGCACGCCGACCCGCCGCCGAATAAGAGCGGCATGGCCCATGAGGATCCTGGCGACCCCCGTTCCGACCGTGCCGAGGCCGATCAAGCCGACCCCGATGCGCGATTTCATCATTCGCCTCCGCCCAGCTTCAACGCTTTCCGGATCCCCCTGATCGCCTGTCTGGTCCGGTGCTCGTTCTCGACGAGCGCGAACCGCACGTAGTCGTCTCCGCCCTCGCCGAAGCCGATGCCGGGAGACACGGCGACCTTCGCTTCTTTCAGGAGGAGCTTGGAAAATTCCAGCGACCCCATGCCCCGGTAGGGCGGCGGGATACGGGCCCAGACGAACATCGTGGCGCGCGGCTTGTCCACCGGCCATCCGATCCGGTTCAGCCCGCCCACGAGGACGTTCCGCCGCTTCTGATACAACTGCACCGTCTCCTTCACGCAATCCTGCGGTCCGTTCAAGGCAATGATGCCGGCGATCTGAATCGGCTGGAAAATGCCGTAATCCAGATAGCTCTTGATCTTGGCCAGCGCCCCCACCACCTCGCGATTGCCGACGCAGAAGCCGACCCGCCATCCCGGCATGTTGTAGCTCTTGGACAACGTGTAGAACTCCACGCCGACATCCTTGGCTTCCGGCACCTGCAGCAGGCTGGGCGCTCTATAGCCGTCGAAGACGATGTCGGCGTAGGCCAGATCGTGGATCACGATGACGCTGTGCTCTTTAGCAAAGGCCACCACCTTCTTGAAAAATTCCAGGTCGACCACCGCCGTCGTAGGATTGTGCGGAAAATTGATCACGAGGATGCGGGGACGAGGGAACGTCTGCCGATAGACCCGGATCAGGTCTTCGAAGAAATCGCTGTCTTGCCGCAGCTCGATACCCCGCACTTCGCCGCCCGCGATGATGAAGCTGTACATATGAATCGGGTAAGTCGGCGTGGGCGTGAGGACCACGTCGCCCGGCCCGATCATCGCCAGCGCGAGGTGGGCAAGCCCTTCCTTCGAGCCGATTGTGACGATCGCCTCGGTTTCAGGATCCAGCTCGACGTCATAGTTGCGTCGATACCAGTTGGTGATCGCATGGCGCAGTTTGGTGATGCCGCGCGATGCGGAATACCGGTGGTTCTTCGCCTTCTTGGCCGCCTCGACCAGTTTATCGACGATGTGGCCCGGCGTCGGCTGGTCCGGATTTCCCATGCCGAAGTCGATGATGTCTTCGCCCCTACGGCGGGCTTCCAGCTTCAGAGCCTGAACCTGCGCGAACACGTAAGGAGGAAGCCGTTTGATCCGGTAGAATCCCTCCAGCACGAAAGCTCCTTCACCAGACGCGGGTCGGGGACGGGTTGACAGGACTGGGCTTCTCTTGGGTTTAAAAGGTGGCCTATTCTAATCGACCGGGGCGATTTCAGTCAATTTCGCCGATACTTGTAAGCTGTCACCGGGGCGAGTGGTGGGGACTCTTGGCCTCGTTCC
>JBBIOW010000016.1:0-14685 GCA_037443165.1 Nitrospiraceae bacterium
CGAACGGGCGACCTGCGGGTTCGAAGCCCGACGCTCTATCCAACTGAGCTACGGGCGCACGAAGCGGGAGTGAATCACTTCGGCCCGACCTTGTCAAGGCGCGGGGTCCCGCCGCAATACGGCTGCCATCAGTGCCCAATAAAAAAGGGCCGCCGATTCCGGCAGGCCCTTTTTACTCTGTCGCGGGCTTGCAGTTTTCAAAGAACCGATCTTTACCAGCGATCCCGCTCTCCACCCCCGCCGCCAGGATTGCCGCCGCCGTAGGGGCGCTTCTCCTGCGGTCTGGCTTCGTTGACGACGAGCGTCCGACCGCCCAATTGGCTTCCGTTCAGCGCCGCAATGGCTTTCTGGGCCTCTTCCGGCGTGGACATTTCTACAAACCCGAATCCTCGGGACTGTCCGGTGTATCGATCCGTGATCACTTTCGCGGATTGGACGGTTCCGTGCTGGGAGAACAACTCCGCCAGCTGTTGTTCAGTCGTCGAGTAGGGTAAACTTCCGACATACAATTTGTTCCCCATAAGCGACCTCCGTCACTGCTGTTGACATTGTCTTGGGAAGAATGGAGGAGGGAGGGAGAGACTTCCTGGCGCCAATGCAACCGCACCGTCCGGTCACTCACGCTGTCCGGCCAACTTCCTCTCGCAAGGCAACATCGAATCAGGGCCACTCCACTTCGCTCTCCATCACTCGGCCCCGCAGCGATGAATTGCAACAAAAAGCATAGCACGGGCTCACAAACAGATCAACAAGCCGGCCTCTCCCGGCGGGGCTTCACACCCTGGCGAGAATGCTGGCGACGACCTCTTCGACCGTTCGTCCTTCCGTCGAGATCACGTGGTCCGCGGCGGCTTGGTACTTCGGCAGGCGCTGTTCCAGTACCTCTTGGATTTCCTCCGTGAACGACTTAGTCCCGGTCAGGGAAGGGCGTTGTGTATCTCCGCCTATGCGCCGGGCGATGGTCGGGACCTCCGCGGTCAGCCAGAACAGCGTCCCATTCTTTTTGAGGACATCCACGTTCTGTTGACGGAGGACGGCGCCGCCGCCGGTGTCGATGATCAAGTCGTCCTTCCCACCCAGGTCCTGGCAGACCGCCGACTCCAGATCTCGAAAATGGTCCCAGCCGAACCGTTGCACGATCTCGTGGATCGCCAGCTTGGCCCGCTTGACGACCTCGGCATCCGTCGAGACCAACTCGCGTCCCAGCCTTGTCGCCAGCATTTTCCCCACCGTGCTCTTGCCGGTGCCGCGATATCCAATGAGAACGATATTCATGAGAAGCGGGATTCCAGCACGGCCCGCATCACGTCGGTCGGGGCTGGCCGGTTCGTCCAGAGTTCGAATTGCGCGGCGGCTTGGTTGAGAAACATCTCCAGACCGCGGATCGTTCGACAGCCGGCTGCCTTGGCGGCCTTGAGCAGACGCGTCTCCGGTGGGTTGTACACGATGTCCATTACGGCGAGTCGCGCATGGAGAAGCCCGGCCGGAACACAGGTTTCCTGAAACTTGGGATGCATCCCGACCGGTGTGCAGTGAATCAGGACCTGCGCGTCCGGCAAGAGGCGACGGAGGGCGTCTTCGCTCAAGGCCGCCTGGCGTATGCGGAGCGAGGTCTTGGCTTGGAGGTCGCGGACGAGACCCTGTCGCTCGACTTCATCGATTCCGAGGATGAACAGTTCCGCAACGGCTGAGTCCGCCGCCAGTCCAAAAGCGATGGCACGTGCGGCGCCACCCGACCCCAGCATCACCACCCGCCGTCCTTTCAGTTCGATACCATTGTCCCGCAGGGCTTGCAGGGCTCCCGAAGCGTCCGTGTTGTAGCCGGTCAGTTTCCCGTCGTCCACCACGATGGTGTTGATGGCGCCGATGTGGCGGGCCGTCGGCTCCACCTCGTCAAGAAACTGGATGGCGGAGACTTTGTGCGGGATGGTCACGCTGAAGCCGCGCACATTTCCCAGCGCCCGGATACCGCGAATGGCGTCAGCGATATTTTCCACCCGAAAGGCCAGGTAGACGAAATTCAGGCCGAGCTTCTGAAAAGCCGCGTTATGGATGGCCGGGGACAGAGAATGCTCCACCGGATTGCCGATGACGCCGCAGAGTTGGGTCTGAGCGTTGATTTCCATATCAAGGACTTTCTCGACGGACAGCCGTCAGCTCTCGCCTTGCGGCTTGCCGATCAATGACCACTTCATTTTTCTTTCGCCGTCACCTTCAGGGCGACGTACTGACTCCCCGCAACCTGATACGTCACGGTGACCTGATCGCCTTTCTTCAGGTCCTTCAGGCCCTTGAGGTTTCCGCCTTCGAACACGGTCTTGTCGTTGGCGACAAAGGTGAACCGGGTCCCGCTATCCGTCTTCTTCACCGTAAACTTCCCCGGTCCGGGATCGACCGAGAGGACGGTGCCCGTGAAGTCGGTTCCCCCCTGGACCGGAACAGGGATTGTGACCGCGGTCACGACGACGATCCACAAGGCGCAGGTGAGCCACGCGGTCACGGCTCCACCCTTATTTCCGGTTGTGTTCATGAGCCTTTCTTTTAATGCGCGGTCATGCCGCCGTCAATCGTGAACGTGCTGCCGGTGACCCAGGCGGCGTCGTCGGATGCGAGATAGAGCACCATCTTTGCCACTTCCTCGGGTTTGCCGGGACGCGCGATGGGGTAATGACTCAGCACTTCGGCCGTCTGCGCCGGATTGCTTAGCAGGCTCTCGGCCATCGGCGTCTCAATGAGGCCGGGATTGACCACATTGCAGCGAATCCCTTGCGCGGCGTAATCCACGGCGATCGCGCGGGTGAGAGCATCCAGCGCTCCCTTAGAAGCCGTGTATGCGGGGAGCAAGGGAATGCCGACCAGACTGGCAATCGAAGAAATATTGATGACCACGCCGCCGCCGGCCTTCAGCATCTCGGGGATTGCCGCCCGGGTCATGCGGAAGACACCGGTGACGTTGATGTCGAGCACCCGCAGCCAGGTGGCGTCGTCCATTTCGTGAATCTTCTTCCCGAAATCACCGATGCCGGCGTTGTTGATCAGGACGTTCAGGCGACCGAACGTCCGGACCGTTTGCGCCACTGCTTCCCGCACGTGTGTTTCATCGGTCACCGATCCGGCCACGGCCAGCGCTCGACCTCCCTTGCGCTCAATCTCGGCGACCACCCGCTCCAATCGATCCTTCCGCCGTCCCGTGATGACGACCCATGCGCCTTCCTGGGCAAACAATTTGGCGATCGCCTCGCCGATGCCGGCGTTCCCGCCCGTGATCAACGCCACTTTTCCGTTCAATCTGCTCATCGATTCTCCTCATCCACGTCGGTTTGCTCAGCCCCGCTCTGGTCGCCAAGCGAATCGGAAGCTCCGCACGGTCGATTCGTCCAGAGCCCGGGCTCGACCCTGCGCGCGACCGTGATGAACCCCGAATGGGCCACCATCCGATGATCCGGGCGGACGCTCCGCCCTTGAACGGACCAAGTCCGCAGCAACGTTTCAAACGTCTGGATCAAGCCGAAGCCGCCGGCTCGTTCCAGGGCATCGACGGTCTGTATGACCTGCGGCACAGTAGGGACGAAACTCAGATAGATGCCGCCCGAGCGTAAGACCCTCGCGGCGTGGGGGACAACCCGCCAGGGTTCAGGCAGATCGAGCACCACCCGGTCGAAGAGGTCGCCTCCGGCCGGAAGCTCGATGCCGTCGTAAGCGTCGGCCCTGGCGATGATGAGGTTCGGGGTCGCGCCGAGATACCGTTCGATGTTCCCGACGTCGGTGCGAGCGAAGTCCTCGCGGGCTTCGTAGCTCACGACCGATCCGCGCGGTCCCACGGCGCGAAGCAGCGCCATCGTCAACGCGCCGGAACCGGTTCCGGCTTCGAAGACCTTTGCGCCCGGATAGATGTCGGCCCACATCGTGATGATCGCAAGATCTTTGGGATAGATGACCTGGGCGCCCCGCGGCATCTTCAAGACATATTCGCCAATCGTGGGACGCAACGCGATCATGCGCGTGCCGCGGGAGAGCATGACGAGACTTCCGTCCGGCCTCCCAATCAGAGCATCGTGCGGAATCGTCTCGCCGCTGTGCTGGAAGGTGGCCCCCGCCTTCAGCGTCAGCGTATAGTGCCGGCCTTTCTTGTCGACGAGATGAATACGCTCGCCGTCGCGGAACTGAGTCATGGTGGGCACATTCTAGGAGACCGATCAGGGCTTTGCAACCGAACCGCCGCTGGCGGCCGTTCCTTGACAGGGTATCGGGTGGGCCGTATCATCCAGCTACATTCGTGCTCATTCCTACTGAATGGTCGGGAACTGAATCGCCTCTCCTCCGTATCGTGCGGGGGACCTCTCGATGAACCGTGCGGTGTGCCGCCCTCGGACTTCACTCGCTCTCCGTGCACGCTCGTTCCTTCGAGCGGCTCCCGTTCTGTGCGCCATGGTTCTATGGACCTCCGCAACGCGAGCCGAGACGATGGTGGTCCTGGCGACTTATGAAGGCGTGATCAATCCGGTCGCCGCCGAATACGTGCGTGACGCCATCGCCTTCGCGCAGGCGCAGAGCGCCTTGGCACTCGTCGTGCGATTGGACACGCCAGGCGGGCTTGACACCTCGATGCGCGTCATCATTAAGGACTTCACCGGGTCGCCGGTTCCTATCATTGTCTATGTGGCTCCGTCCGGCGGCCGGGCAGCGTCGGCCGGCGTCTTCATCACAATGGCGGCGCATATCGCGGCGATGGCGCCCGGCACCAATATCGGGGCGGCTCATCCGGTGGCGATGGGCGGCGGCGAAATGGACAAGACGATGAAGGAGAAAGTCGAGAACGACTCGGTCGCTTACATCAAGTCCATCGCCGAACAGCGCGGCCGGAACGCCGCATGGGCCGAGGATGCGGTGCGCAAGAGCGTGTCGGTGACCGAAAAGGAAGCGCTGAAGCTCAAGATCATCGACCTGATCGCGGATGATGTGCCGACCCTGCTCAGGGAGTTGGACGGCAGGCCGGTGAATCTCGGAAACGGGACCGTCGTTCTGCGGACGAAGGACGCGGCGGTCGTTGAGTTTCCCATGGGATGGCGACTGGAGATGCTGAAGGCCCTCAGCGATCCCAACATCGCCTATTTGTTGATGACCATCGGCACCATCGGCCTTCTGGCCGAACTGTACAATCCGGGGGCGATCTTGCCGGGAATTGTCGGTGCGATCAGTCTTATCCTGGCGTTTTACTCCTTCCAATCTTTACCGGTGAACTATGCCGGCGTGTTATTGATCCTGCTGGGCATCGTGTTTTTCATTTTGGAGGCTACCGTCACCAGCTTCGGCCTGCTGGCTATCGGCGGCGTGATCTCCATGATTCTCGGATCCCTCATGCTGGTGAAGGCCGAAGCGCCGTTCCTCCAGATCTCCTGGTCCGTCATTCTTCCGGTCGTCGCCATGGCAGCTTTCTTCACGTTGTTCATCGTTGGGATGGGGCTCAGGGCCATGAAGCCGCGGCCGTTGACCGGCCGCGAAGGTATGGTCGGCTTGATCGGGGTGGCCAAGACGGCGCTGGCGCCTCGAGGGCAATTGTCCGTTCACGGGGAACTCTGGGAAGCGATCAGTGAACAGCCGCTTCAGCCCGGCGACCAGGCGGAAGTCACGCGCGTGGAGGGCTTGACGCTGTACGTCAAACCGGTTAGCCAAAAAAAAGGGGCATGAGATGAATCTGCTGTTTAGTCCATTCGGCCTGCTGGTGGTGCTCGTCGTGATCCTGATCCTGATGGGCTTTAACGTCCTCCGGGAATACGAGCGGGCGGTGATTTTTCGATGGGGGCGCTTGGCGCGCGGGATCGTGGGCGGCAACGGGCCAGGAGTCGTCATCATCATTCCCTTCATCGATAAGTTGGTCCGCGTGAGCCTGCGGACCGTGGCGATGGATGTGCCCCCTCAGGACGTGATCACCAGAGACAACGTCACGGTAAAAGTCAACGCGGTCATCTACTTTCGCGTTGTGGATCAACAGCGGGCCATCGTCGAAGTGGAGGATTATCTGTACGCCACTTCCATGATGGCCCAAACGACGCTCCGCAGCGTGCTCGGCCAAAGCCAGTTAGACGATCTATTGGCCAAACGAGAAGAGATCAACGCGGAACTGCAGCGGATCATCGATCAGCAGACCGAGCCGTGGGGGGTGAAGGTCACAGCCGTCGAGGTCAAGAACGTGGACCTGCCCCAGGAGATGCAGCGAGCCATCGCCAGGCAGGCCGAAGCCGAACGCGAGCGACGCGCCAAGGTGATCCACGCCGAAGGGGAATTTCAAGCGGCCCAGCGGTTGGCCGAAGCGGCTAACGTCATCAGCCAGAACCCGGCAGCCCTTCAGCTCCGTTATCTGCAGACGCTAGTTGAAGTGGGCGCCGAGAAGAACTCGACCACCATTTTTCCAATTCCTATAGACATTCTGGCTCCCTTCATCAAGAGATTGGAAAACCGGTAAGTGGCCTTACCGCAATGAAAATCAATGGCTTACGCCATTCCGTCGGCCATTCGTCCTATTTCCCTGCCCTCTTTCGGCCCCACGCTCGCTAGCGCCAACCCATCCAACGTACTCTTTCTCCCGTAATTGCGAGAGGGAGGCGAAACCGGAAACAGGGGGAGCATTTCATACCGAATCCTTTCCGTGTCCCTCGCCTCTAAAGAAATTAAGAGGGTGAATGATTGCTCTGTTCGAGCATGCGCCTCACGCAATCCGTAGCTCATTTCATGCGAATTCACAGGTGGACCATGAAGGATGAGAGAGACGAGACAGTTTTCGAGGATGATCGGCCCGCTTCCACCGCCTCGAACTTGGAGCTTGAGACGGACGATTCGGAAGCCAGTGATCTGTTGGAAATGATCGAGCAGGATACTGGCGACACAGCGAAGGCTTCAGAAGCTTCTGGCCAACCCGAATCGAACGACCGTCTTGAAGGACCGATGGTGTTGGAGTCCCTGTACTTCCGTTCGTTTGGCGAGCGTCCACTGCTGACCCGTGAAGAAGAGATTGCCCTTGCGAAACGGATCGATCAGGGAACCAGGGTCGTTCGGACAGCGCTCCGCACCGCGGTGAAGGTAGCTTCCCGCATGCGTAAGGCGGAGAAGATCGTGCAGGCAACGCGGACGTTGCAGGTGGTGCGTCGGTTGAGCGGTCTATCTGCGACCGCGCTCGATCGGGCTGAGGCGAGCTTGGCGATCCTATGCGAGCACGCCAAGGGTCCGGGCAGACAGGCAGCGTCGAATTTTCGGCGCTTGAAGGACCTTCGGTTGCAGGTACGCGAAGCGCGGACCATCCTCGAGAGCGCGAAAGACGAGCTGGTCCGCTGCAACTTACGCCTCGTCGTCGACGTGGCCAAGCATTATACGGGTCGAGGGTTGAGCCTCCTTGACTTGGTGCAGGAAGGCAACATCGGCCTCATGAAAGCGGCCGAACGGTACGAATATCGCAAGGGGTTCAAGTTCAGCACCTACGCAACGTGGTGGATCAGGCAGGGCATCACCAGAGCCCTGGCAGACCAATCGCGGACGATTCGGATTCCGGTCCACCAGACCGAAGCATCGAACCGCATGTTGCGGGTGTCGAGACGGCTCGTTCAGCAACTGGGGCGTCCGCCTCGGATTGAAGAGTTGGCCCAGGCGCTCGGCGCTCGTCCGGATAAGCTGCATGAGACGATGCAGGCGTTCCAGGAACCCATTGCCCTGGAGAACCCGGTGGGGGACGGTGAGACCCAGTTCGGCGAACTCTTGCCCGATCTTCAGGCCGTGCCGCCCGATGCCCATGTTCATCGGACGGAACTGACCCGCGAATTGGACCGAATCCTCGGGACCCTGACACCGAGAGAGCAAACCGTCATTCGGTTGCGTTTCGGGATCGGTCAGGATGAACCCCGGACGTTGGAACAGGTAGGCCAGAGTCTCTCCGTCACTCGCGAACGGATCCGGCAGATTGAGGCCAAGGCGCTGAAGAAACTGAAGGCGCCAGAGATCAAGCAGATGTTCGCGGCAATTCGCTGATGTCATAATCGAAACGGCATTGATGCGGGCGAGGCTCGAGCCTCGCCCGCTTTGTTTTCGGTAGGGCCTGTCCGGAAAAAGCGTGGCCTGTCACCGACCTGCCCGGTACCCGTTGCTCGGGCCGTTCATTGCTCTGTTCATTGTAAATCGCCGCCACCCGCAAGTTCATCCCGCATGGTGACACCAAGGCTTCTGGAGACTGCTTTCGACTTCGCTCGACTTATGAGAGAATAAAGACCGGTTTTCCCTGCGGACGAGGCTGAAGATGGCCGTGAGAGCCCCAGGACTTCCGTTCACAGCGTGTTGTCTCGGTCTTCTCGTGGCAACATCCGGTCAGGTTCTCGCGCAGCAGGGAACGGACCTGCCGAGCGCAAAAAAGACCTTTCCCGTGCCAGCCGTCGTGGCGAAGGTTCGACCTTCGGTCGTCACGATTCTCACACGGGGGGTCCCGCCGAATCCATCGCAACATTCTCCCTCCTCCGGCTCGGGTTCCGGCATCATTATCGATGCCAGCGGATATATCCTGACCAACAACCATCTGGTCGAAGGCGTCAAGAGTCTCGTGGTCGGGTTGCCGACCGGGCGACTCACACCAGGCCGCGTCGTGGCGCGAGATTTTCTGCTGGATTTGGCTTTGGTCAAAATCGCCGCCGCGGACCTGATCCCGGCGCCGTTAAGCCAATCCTTGTCGTTGGAGATCGGCGAGACGGTGGTGGCGATCGGCAACCCCCTGGCTTTGAAAGGCGGGTCATCGGTCACTGTGGGCGTGGTCAGCGCCCTGGACCGATCGGTGTTGGCGCCCAACGGCGAGACTCTCTACGACCTGATCCAAACCGATGCGGCGATCAATCCGGGCAATAGCGGCGGCCCGCTGGTGGACCTCTCCGGCCAGGTCGTCGGGATCAATGTCGCGGTTGCGCCTTCGGCCCAAGCCATCAGCTATGCCATTTCGATGGAAGCCGCCTACCCGCACATTCAATCGATGCTAGTCCGCGGCTCCGTCTTTCGCCCGGATCTCGGATTCGTTCCCGTCACGATCACGCCCAGTATCGTGGCCAGCTTCAATTTGGACGTCGACCGAGGTATTCTGGCGGTGCAGGTCGACCCGTCCAAGGCTGGCGGCCAAGCCGGACTGCACTCGGGCGATGTGATCACCGCGGTAGACAATCATCAGATCTACAACATGGGTGATTTCTGGCACGTGTTCCTCCGTCCCGGCGAGCGGGAACCGGCGCAGCTAACAGTCTATGGGAAAAACGGCCAGTTTGTCGCCACACTGCCCCGTGCGCCGTTTTTGAAGGCGGCCCAGTGACGAGCGGATTCTCACTCCAGCGAGACCCGCTCACCATGGTTGTGGATCGAGAGAGGCTACGACGATGAAACGCCCCGGCGTCCTGATCCAATACGATGTGCTCGCCTACGAAACGGCGTGGGAACTCCAGAAGACGTTGGTCGAGGAGCTGGCGCGGAATCTCCGTTCCGACACGCTGCTCTTGCTGGAGCACCAACCGGTCTTTACGCTCGGACGCAGCACAAAGTTCGAACACTGGGGTGGCGATGACATGGCCCTGCGCGCCCTCGGTTGCTCCGTGTATCAGGTCGAGCGAGGCGGATCGGTGACCTATCATGGACCGGGACAACTCGTCGGCTATCCCATTCTGCGATTACATCGCTACTGTCCGGGGCCCAGAGCTTACATGAGACTCTTAGAGGAGGTGGTCATCAGGACTTTGGCAGAATGGGGCATTCAAGGGCGGCGCATCGAGAAATTGCCTGGGGTCTGGGTCGGACACAACCAGCCCGCAAAGATCGCCGCGATGGGTGTTCGGATCGCGCGGGGCGTGACCATGCACGGGTTCTCGCTCAATGTGACGGTGGATACGACCCCGTTCAGCTGGATTGTGCCCTGCGGCATCGAGGGGTGCGCCGTCACCTCGATGGCCGCGTGGCTCGGGTGTCCGGTGAACATGGCGGACGTCCGGCGTCGGATCGGCGCCATCTTCGCCGAGGTGTTCGATATCCAATGGGACGAGGTCCTCATTGGTGTCGATGCGCATGGGGCACCAGATCGGCGCGTGTCGGACTTGGAGCGAACCCTCGTGGTGAAGTCGAGCAACCCGGAGGGCGCTTAGCAAAGGAGGTCCCGGGTGAGTGATGCCGTGAAGGAGACCAGGCCATCTATGAATGAGCTTGATACCCCGACCTATCGTTTAGCCGTCGCCCAGTTTGACCAGGCAGCGGAAGCGCTGAATCTGGACCCCAACCTGCGACAACGGTTGAAACTGCCACAACGGTCCCTGATCGTCAGCATCCCCGTCCGTATTGATAACGGGACTGTGGAAGTGTTCACCGGCTATCGCGTACAACACGATTCCTCGCGAGGTCCCTCGAAGGGCGGGATTCGCTATCACCCTGATGTGAACCTCGGCGAGGTTGCGGCGTTAGCCATGTGGATGACCTGGAAATGCGCCCTGGCCGGGCTTCCCTACGGCGGCGCGAAAGGCGGCGTTAAGGTAGCGCCCAAAAAGCTGTCGCGCTCCGAGCTGCAGCGATTGACCCGGCGGTATGCCGCGGAGATCTTTCCCTTGATCGGTCCTGACAAGGATGTGCCGGCCCCCGATGTCGGCACCGATGCCCAGGTGATGGCCTGGATTATGGACACGTACAGCCAGCAGGTCGGCTACGCCGTGCAGGGCGTCGTGACAGGTAAGCCGCTTTCGATCGGCGGTAGTCTGGGCCGCGAGGAAGCCACCGGTCGCGGGGTCGTGTACGTGACTATGGAGGCCCTCCGCCATCTGAAGATGGATATCGAGAAGGCGACCGTTGCCATCCAAGGATTCGGCAATGTCGGCTCCAACACAGCGCTGATTATGCAAGAGGTCGGCGCCAAAGTCGTTGCGGTGAGCGATGTTTCGGGAGGTGTCTACAACGCGAAGGGGCTGGATGTCCCTGAGTTGCTCAAGCGCTATCGGACCAACGGGCAGACGCTTCGGGACACCAAGATGGGCGACTTTCTCACCAACGAAGAACTGCTGCAGTTGGATTGCACGGTGCTGGTGCCGGCCGCCCTGTCCGAGCAGATCACCGAACAGAACGCGGCCAAGCTCCGCTGCCGCATTCTGGCCGAGGGAGCCAACGGGCCTACCACGCTTGAAGCCGATCGCATTCTCATCGACAAGGGGATATTCATTATCCCCGACATCCTGGCCAATGCCGGGGGTGTCATCGTGTCTTATTTCGAATGGGTACAGGACGCCCAACGGTTCTTCTGGAAAGCCAAGGACATCCAGGAGCGCTTGCACGAGATCATCATCAACGCGTTCCATCGCACCTTGAATTTCGCATCGGCAAAGAAAACCACGATGCGAATGGCGGCGTTGATGAGCGGAATCGACAAGGTGGCCCAGGCACATTTGCAACGCGGGCTTTATCCGTAAAGGAACGAGAAGCGTGACAGGGAATACGGCGCACGCTTCAGATGACACGCCTCACGGACGATAGGGCACGTGATGAAGTATGTTTTAGCGGCAATCGCCGGAGTCTGGGCGGCGGACGGTCTTTCTCTACTGCTTGCTCCGCGCCATGTCGTCACCAGGGTCCGGGAGGTATTAGCCATTTCTCCCGCTGTCCTGCGGTGGGAAGCTCTGGCAACCTGTCTCGGGATCGTGCTGATCGTCTCGACGAAGGAGTTGCGGTATCAGCCGCTCTGGATCATCACCGGGATTGCCATAATCGTCAAAGGCCTGTTCCTCGCGACGGGTCCGGAGCCTTGGCGCCGCCGGATTCTGGAATGGTGCCTCACTCGAGAAGATATCGACTATCGATTCTGGGGCTTGGGCCTCTGCGCGCTGGCGCTCCTGCTGCTCGATGCGTTGGGCTGGCTGGGAGACGCGAATTGAGGCGAGGTGGCTGTCGGCCTGCGAGGCGGGTGTGAGGCCTCTATGAAGCATGACGAGATCGCCTCCTTGTGGGAGGTGCACCGGTCAGCCGGCTGGCCTCATTTGTCGAGTCCCAACGAGGGCGAGCTCATGACGTTGGATACGGTGATCAGCGGCTGCGTCATCTACTATTTGGATAGCGAGGCGGGACTGGATAAGCCGCGGGTGAACATCTTGCAGGATTGCCTCGCGGACCTCAACGGGCTTTTACCGGACCTCAATGAAGAAGTCAGCCCCTATTTCGAACGCCTCCGGCGGCTGGCTGAATTGCTGCTTCGCCCCCATACGCCCTGCTAACCTTCACCCAGCGGGAAAGGGGCAGAGCCGGACGCCCTGCCCCGACAGTGACTCTTACGGCACCTCGACAATATCTTTCTTCATCGGTCCGAGCAGAGCCAACAGGTCCTTCTGCTCCCGTTCCGGCACGTTGAATTTATCCAAGGCGCCGACTAGATCCTCGACCAATGCGTCGAAGTCGGCGTTGGTGATCTTCATGCCGGCGTGTGCGGTTTTCATGTCCCGCCCTGCGTAGGTGCAGGGCCCTCCGGTAGCCATGCAGATTTGGTCGACGAGATGCCGCTTGAGCTTCGAAATGTCGGTCGTGGCAAACCGTCCGTTGATCCGGGCGTCTGCCGCCACGTTCGCGACGAATTGGTCCACCACACCCGTAATGGCTTCCTTGCCGCCGAGCCGATCATAAAGCGACTTGGCCGGCCTGGAATTCCCCGCTCCCTCCGCGCATCCTGCTATCACGACAACGATTCCGCTGACTAGGACCCCTGCGAACCACGACAATCTATGCATCCTATGCATCATCCCCTCCCTTCCACAGATGAACGCCCGACGCTGATACGGCGACTGGGCCTTGTTTGGTCCGATGAGTTCCCGCCGTCCCGGCGGGCGGCATCGGGTTGACGGATCAATCTAGGCAATCCGGAAGCTATAAATCCAATATATGTTTGTAATAAAATAAATAAAAATGATCTATACCTCGCTCTGGCGAACTTTCTATGGAGCTTAGGCACCTGCGATATTTTCTTGCCGTCGCCGATGCTCAGAACTTTTCACGAGCCGCGGAAACCGTGCATGTCTCCCAGCCGTCTCTTTCAGTTCAGATCCGTGCGCTGGAAGAGGAGTTGGGAGCTCGACTATTCGACCGCCTCGGGAGGAAGGTCGTGCTGACACGGGTGGGAGAAATCTTCCGCGAGCACGCCGAACGAGTGATGAGGGAATTGGAGCAGGCGTCGTTGTCGGTTCAGGAACTGCAAGGCGCCAGGCGAGGGCGACTGGTCGTGGGCGCGCTGTCTACGGTAAACTCCTACCTCATTCCTCCGCTCGTGGCTCGCTTCAAGCGCCGGTTTCCCGGTATTCACCTTCAGGTCCATGCCCAACCGTCGCCGGACATCGTGGCCGCACTGTTGGCCAATCGCCTAGATATGGGGATTTGCCTGCTTCCCGTCGCCGGCGAGCGCTTGACAGCGACGCATTTGTTCGATGAACGGCTTGCTTTAGTTGCTCCTGCGGGCTTTCCGCTCCGAAAACCTCGCCTCAGAATGCGGGAGTTGGCCGGTCTCCCGCTCGTACTGATGCCTGCGGACTACTGTTTACGCAAAATGATTGAAGCCGAGTGCGGTAAGGCTGGCATTGAACCTCAGGTCGGTCTTGAGATGACGTCCCCGGAGGGCATTCTTGAAGCGGTGGCGGAAGGGACGGGCTTGACGATCCTGCCGGAACTCTACGTGCGTCTTCACCTGCGCAGACGGCGACTCCGCACTCTCGATCTTATCGAGCCGACACCGCGGCATTCGGTGGGGCTGGTTCATCTAACCGATCGGTATCAGAGTCTTGCGGCAAGAGAGTTCGCCCGTCTTTGCCAAGCGACAGTGAATGAATTGCTGTCCGCATCAAGTGGCGTGGCGGCTCGACGGACCGGCCCGGGCACTAGCGTCTGAGAAACGGATTGCTTTGAAGAGGCTCGTTCGACAAAACAGTCGGTCAAGATGGAAAGAACGCCGGGAGTCGCCTCTGTTCTTGAAAGTTGTAGGGCCGTTCGTTAGAATGTTTTTGATATTCGCTGAGCGTCCTTCCGTACAGATCAGCCCTACCTTTACAGCGTGATCCTGGTGACTCAAGGAGGACCCGATGAATCAGAGACAGTGTGTGTTGCTCGGTTTTCTCGTTGCCTTCACCGTTGCGTGGAATCCGGCCGTTCTCCAAGCCGAGCCATATGAGCTAAGCAAGAACGACGTCATGGATCCGAAAGCCGTGATCAGCACCGACATTTCCCTGTTCGGAGTCAAGCTGGGCGATCCGGAAAGCAAGGCCGTGGACATTCTAGTCAACGAGAAGATCCCCGGTGTTGTGGCGGAGCAAGAAGCGACATTTATTCTCCTGCGCGATCAGCGCAAACCGACAGGTCCGATGGCGGGTGTGCGGGTGCTCGACGGGAAGGTCGATCTCATTTTCATCAACAACCTCTTTGCCTACAAGACGCGGTGTATCTTTCGCAACGTCCTCAACAGCGAAAGCCCGGACGACATCCGCAAGCTGCTCGGCAAGGAAGACTACGGCGATGAAAACGTGATGGGAGCTGTTTTGACCTACGAAAAACAAGGGGTTTTGGTGAATTATCTTGGGAAGGACGTCAATATCGAGTTTACGCTTCCGCGGTAACGTCTCTCCTCCGGAGGCTTGGTTGTCCGCGTCGTCACTCTGGATGTCCTTTGCTCTG
>JBBIOW010000016.1:14731-32620 GCA_037443165.1 Nitrospiraceae bacterium
AAGGATGCCTGTCCCTCCTGCTGAGGGGTTACCGTTCGACGAGCGCCTCAAGTTCCTTGACTTTCGCGAACCAACCACCATTCAAGGACGGGTCCGGCTGATCGACGAGGCTGAGCAGGCGCTCTGGCTCGACTGGGAAATGCGTCTGGATGTTTCCACACCGGGCCGGAAGGAATGGCGGAAAATCGAAGGGGAGTTTCTGTTGCTCCTCTACGCGTTCGATTCGGAGCAGTTCGACCGACTTAAGCTCGTCGAGGCCGGGACCCACCTGCTGCTCGTTGTACAGTCCGACGAAGACGGGCGCCGGCGCATCCTGGCTTACCAGGATGCAAGACTGCCTCCGCAATTTCCCCTGTGACACTACCGGAGCGTTTCAGACCCGCCATCGAGCGCGTCAAGCCCAAAACGGATCAGGCGCGACGCGGTATACCAACGGCGCTTGGCGTTGAGCAGCACGAGCAAGAGATCTCTCCCGTCTTGGGAGACCTTCGCGATCAAGCATCGACCAGCTTTCGACGTGAATCCGGTCTTCACTCCCTCGACGCCGGGCACGGTTCCGAGTAGACGGTTGGTATTTCGAAGCAGGTAAGGCCGGTTCCCGTTGATGGGTGTAATGATTTCCTGTTCCACCCGCACCAACTGCCTGAAGACCGGATGTCGAAGGGCGATCTCGCTCAGCTTGGCCAGGTCTTCCGCAGTAGAGTAGTGATCAGGCGCATCGAATCCGCATCCGTTACTGAAATGACTGTCAGTCAGACCCAACGCGCCCGCCTTGGCGTTCATCAGCAGCACGAACTTTTCTTCATCTCCCCCCACGTGCTCTACGGCCGCAAGACAGGCATCATTGGCCGACACGATCAACATGGCTTTGAGCAGATCTTCCAGTCGAAACACCTGCCCCGCCTTCAGTCGCAAACGGATCTTGTGGGCGCGCGCGGCCCGAGGGCTGACGATGACTTGATCCTCCAGATTTCCGTATTCCAGGATGACCAGCGCCGACATGATCTTGGTCAAACTCGCCGGCGACAGACGCTTCGAGGCTCCGAATTCGTACAGCGTCCGTCCGGTTTTGAGGTCCTTGAGCAGGATGCCGTGCGCCGGAATCCGACGCCAAGGCAATAGGCGCGGCGTTTTCACCGTCTGAACGAACTGCTCCTGTTGCGTCGGCGCGGGATACGATTCGGCACCGGCCACCGAAGCGGACTGGGCGAAACACCACGCGGCGAGCAACAAGACCAGCCCGCTCGTTCTCCACCAGCGTAGGCGATCGGCTTTTCCGCTCTCCATGGTCATAATGGTCTGCCGATGTTCTTGCCGGCGATTATCAGTGAATGCTACAGCGAGTAGTATTCCCGCACTTTGGAACCGCGGAACCCGCTCTCGAGAACTTTGTGAAAAAACCGCAGCAGGTCAGCGAGATCGAGCCAAAAGCCGCAGTTCAGACAACGGGCATACAACCGTCGGTTGATAAGCGTGTAATGGCGCTCGATCATCATGAAACCGTTGCATTTCAAACAGTGCATGGGACTTGACCGCCGACGAATGGCAACGCGCGTGTCAACGGAGCCGGTTCATGATCAGCGCGATGCAGCCGGCCAACAACCCGCCGCCCAGGATGGTGACTCCGAAGGAAAGGTACGCGCTCGGGCCGTTTGCGGGATGCGTACCGTAAAGGAGGTCTCGCACTCCCCCTTGCACCATCAGGACCGACAAGGTCGTCAGCGATCCCATGCTGAACCACCAGAGAAACGTTCTCACCGGGGATCGATGTTGGATCGGCGTGATGGAAACCGGTTGCCGGTCGAAAAGCCAGACTGCACGTGGAGGCCACTCTAACGTAGGCTCACCAGCCTGTCAAGAATCGGCCGGATTTTCCGGCGCTGGTCATGAGGATGTCCCGATACCCGTTTCATCCTTGACGGTGGTCCGGTGACGCCAGCGTCTTCAAGCCTCGATGGAGAAAGATCGAGACGGTGCCTGCACCGTTGTCGGCTGTCACCAGACCCGGTTCCTCTTCGTCCTTGGTCGTCACGTGAAATTCCGCAAGGGCGAACGGCCCGGCTTTCGTGCGATAGTTTCTTGGCGGGTATTCAAAGGTCCCGTCGCCTTTGCCGAAAAGAATCGACAGGTTGTTCGACTGGAGATTCACGATGGCCACGTCGGGGATATGGTCGCCGTTGAAGTCCTTAGCGAAGCCGAAATTCGGACCGGCATCGGCTCCCGAATCCTTCCCGTTCTGGAATGTCGCATTGCCGTTTCCGAGAAAGATCGTAAACGTATCCTTGTCGCCATTGATCACGAGGAGGTCCCGGATGCGGTCATTATTGAAGTCGGCAAAGCTGACGCCCAACGGGCGCTTACCGGTTCGATAATCGGTGGGATCGCGAAACGTCCCGTCTCCGTTGCCGATCCAAATAGAGACGGCGCTGGACATCGGCCCTCCGTTGGTGACCGCCAGATCGACGTGGCCGTCCCCGTTGAGATCGGCAAGCGCTACCGACGTCGGGGTGTCGCCGTACTCGTATTGCGGCCCCTCTTCGAATTGTCCCAGACCCGTTCCAAGAAAGATCTTGATCTTGTCGTTCCGCAAGGCAACGACGAGGTCCGGTTTCTGATCGCCGTTCAAGTCCTCGCAGGCGATGGACACGGGTGTCCGATGGACCGCATACCGAGGTCCTTCTTGAAAGGCGCCGCCGGCCCGCCCGTAATAGATCGCCACCTGATCGCTCCCGGAGCAGGCAACCGCAACATCCAACCTGCCGTCCCGATCGAAATCCTTGGCCGTCAGTGCGCGCGGTTCTTTGCACACGCTGACCTGAACCTGTTCCTTGAACGTGCCGTCGCCGTTGCCGAAAAGCAGGGACAGGGTGTTGCCGCCGATGTTGGTGGTCATCAGATCGGTAAACCCGTCGCCATTGAAATCGGCCGGAGTTACTGAGGTCGGATTTTTCCCCACCGGATAGCTGGCGAACAGGTAAAACAGATCTGGCGGGACATAGGAGTCTTTCTTGGAGCAGCCGCTGACTCCCAGGAAAGCGAGGAGAAACAGCAGACCGGCGACAAGGAGGAGCGAGCCGGAACAGCCGAGGATCTCGGCATATCGCCACGATTTCCCGATGGCGTTGATCCGGGCTGCTTCAAAGTACCTTCGACGTGTCATCGGCCCGATGCCCTCGTGTTGAACGACGGGTGGGAGTATACAGAGCGAGCCGCGATGTTCGCAACGGAGATTCCGGCGCCGGTCAGACCGGCGCCGGCGTGGTCACGCGGATTTCACCGGCTGGACCGTCGGACGAGTTGGTCTCCGGGCCCTTTGAAAAATTGAAAACGCCTGCGTTAGAATATGTTCTCACTGAGGAGGTTTTCATGAGTGAAATAATGCAGATCGAATTAACAATGTACGGGGTCGCCGAAGTGTTGAAATGGTGCATCGACAGGAATAAGGGGCGGATTCCCGGTGTCGATACGGCCGGCTTCAAGAAGATGCAAGCCCTCCTAGCCGAAAAACCGCAGGTCAGCGATTACACCGCCTTGGACCAGTTTTGGAAGAAGAAAGTCGTGCTGGAACTGACGAAAGAAGAAGTGGAGACCATCGATCGGTGTCTGTACGACATCCCGAACATGGAGAACGTCCCGTTGCCGCAGATCCGCCATAAGTTCTGGCCGAAGCAGCCCGTCGCGCATTGAGCCCGCCTGACCCACGCTGCAGAGCTTTTCCAGTCCCGCACACCCGTGTGACAGGCTGTACCTGACTTCGCCAGAAAGGTCACGCCGCACAGGGAGCCTAACGCTTCCAAGCCACGGCGTCGTTCGCAGCAACATGAGACAGAGCGGCTAGGCGGGCCCGACAGAATCGGGTGACAGTATCCGTGTCGGCGTCCGGATCGATGCCGTCCCACAGGACCGTGCGGATATTCCATCGCACGATGGGATAGAAAATGATAGCGGGGGTTGTGAGAAGCACGGCTCGGGTTTCGGACAGAAGCTGATCTTCCTCCAGCCGCGTGCGAAAGCGGTCGTAGACCCGACCGTACCACGTCATCGTGTCGCGGTGGCGAACCTTCGCTTCCGCTAACTTGGCGTAAGCCCGTTCTTCTCGTTCCGTCGGAGGAGGCTCATACAACCCGGCGACGGACCATGCGCCGGAAAATGAGCCCGAGGTGGATTGCCTCGATGGCTTCATCCTGTGCACCCATCCTTCCTGCCTGGCCCGCACCTCCGCTCGCCATTCGTGCTCCAAGCTCCGGATTTCCTCATAGGCCGATAAAAAATCAGGGCTCAGGCTGGCCAGGCACCGTCCCTCTCGCTCCAACGCCGTCGAGCATCCGGCCGCTGAGACCCAGCACAACGCGGCCATTAACGCTCTCATCATATGGAATCGGCGCGCGGGCATACCGCACTTTACTCTACGCCCGCGAAAAGCCGCCTTCAAGTCGGTCCTATGAGGCGGCACCGAGTAGCCGCCAGGACGGGTATCCGCATGACAGTGCGGTGGGCAAGGAGATTCCCAGGAACGGTCAGGAGCGGGTCGACTGAGGAGAGGGGGCTGCCGGCAGGCTCGACAGGGGCGCTTAGACGTCGAGAGGGCCTTCTCCTTTGAGATACTTTCGGAACCGCTGCATCAGTTCGGCGCCCAAGGTGCCGCCTTCCGGTTTCTTGGTGGCAGGATGGTTGAAGTGCTCGCGGATTTCCTGCAAGCGCTTCTCCGCCTGTTCGTTGCCCTGCAGGCGCTTGGTCTTCTGGAGCGCCGTCTCGAACGCATCGAACGTCAGCTCGTTGTAGCCGAACGATCGGATCCGCTTCACCGCTTTCATCATCGCCTGATTTCGGAACATCGTGAGATGGGCGGAATCGATCTCTTTGAGTCCCAACTTGCGCGCCCGGCGCTCGGCTGCCTTGCGGATACCGCTCCGGACGAAATCCGGAGAGGTCTGAAGCCGCTTCCACGCTTCATCGGTCCAGACGATCCGTTCCTGTGGAGAATCCCACAATTGGACGAGCGTCGTCTCGTCGATGCGGCTCAACCCTTTTTCCCGGGCCAAGTCCTCCGCGTCACGCTTGAGCATGTCGCTCACAAAATCCAGTGCGATCGGCGGTGCTTCCCTGATCTTCTGCTGAAGGCGGGCCAACGCTCCCTCCGTCCACTCGATCGGCGGCCCCTCGGTTTCTCGGATGTCGCCCAACGCTTCGACTTTCTCGAAAAGCTCAACGTTGACCTCGAGATGGCCTCGCTCCTGAGCGATGTCCTCGGCGATCTGCTTGATCATATGACGCATGAATTCGGGAACGGTTTCTAACCGTTCCCGGGCCGCGGCGGTCCAAGGGAGGCTGCCCTTCGCCATCTGATCGGCGGCGGCCGCCATACCGGACTCGCCGCCCATGCGCCCCATCATCTGGCTCTTGAACTGCTCGAGAATCTCCGCCGTGATCTCGGCGTAACCCAGTTCGCGCGCCTTTTTCTCCGCCAGGCGCCGGACCATCCCGCGCAGGAACGCCGGGGCCCGCTCCATACGTTTGAGCGCGTCCTCCGTCCATCGGATGCCGGAGGCGACGGACGGTTCCTCTGATTCGAATGATCCCATGGGGTCGCTCCCTTTCCCGCTCGGACGGTTACTTGTTAAGCAGTTCTTTCAATTCCTTCCCCGCCTTGAAGAAGGGAACCTTTTTCGCGGGCACGGCTACCGTGGCGCCGGTTTTGGGATTGCGTCCCTCTTTCATCCGTCGAGCGCGGAGACGAAAACTGCCGAATCCTCGAATCTCGGTCTTGTCTCCTTTCTTGAGCGAGTCGCGGATGCTGTTGAAGATCGTATTCACCACGATCTCCGCCTGTCGCTTCGTCAATGTGGTGACCTGCTCGGAAACCCGCTCGATGATCTGTGCTTTCGTCATGACGTGCGCTCCTTCTTGAAGCGTGATGTCCTGTCTTGGCTAGAACGCCATCAGGTATTTCAGGCTGACCCCGGTCTGCAAATCGATTTTCGGAAGAGCGCCGAACAGCCGTGATTCGAGCAGCTCCCGGATCGAGAACCGGCGCCGAGGTTCGACCACTCGGGGCTCGCCCTCGATTCCCGCCAGATCGGCGGCCAGCCGGATCGCATCATCCAGATCGCCCAACTCGTCGACCAGTTTTGCCTCCTTGGCCTGGCGTCCGGTAAAGATCCGTCCGTCAGCCAAGAGCTGGACCTCTGCAATGTCCAGCGAACGGCCCTCGGCCACCGCCTGAATGAACTGCTGGTGGACATCGTCCATGACGGCCTGAAGCAGTTGCCGGTCTTCGTCGCTCATTTTCCGGAGCGGAGACCCGATGTCCTTGAACCGGCCGCTCTTGACCACGACGCCCTCGACCCCGATTTTCTTCAACAGGCCTTCGAAGTTGGCCATCTCCATGATCACGCCGATGCTGCCGGTCAGCGTACCAGGGTTGGCCATGATCCGATCGGTCGCGGAGGCGATGTAATAGCCGCCGGACGCTGCGACGGTTCCCATGGAAGCCACGACAGCCTTGTTGCTCTTGTTCCGCACCCGTTTGACCGCGTTGTAGATCTCCTGGGAAGGCACGACGCCACCGCCAGGGCTGTCGATACGCAGGACAATCGCCTTGACGGACGGGCTGTCCCCGAATTTCTTAAGTTCCCCGACGGTGGGCTGAGCATCCAGGATCACTCCTTCCACCCGAATCAGAGCGACCCGGTCCTCAAGGGAGAGATCCAGGTCGGGGAAGAGAAGGCTGCCCAGGATGGTCAAGCCCAGACCGATCACGATCACCCAGAAAAGCCGCCGCAAGGGTCGGCGCCGGGGGGTCGGTTTTTCAGCAGCGTCATCGGTCATAGGTCGCGCTCCGTTTCCCGATTACACCGGCGGCCGGGCTGGCCCCTGACGGACAGAGCGTATCACGACCGTCGCGACTCGTCGTCAACTTTCAGCGGATTCGGCCTGCCCTCGCTTCCGGCTTTGTTTCGCCGTCCGGCCCAGGCTCTGGTCGAGCGAGCCCTGCGTCGCGTGGAACTCGTCCACCTGTTTCCGCTCGGTGTCCAGTTGGTGGTCCCGCAGGCTCAGCGCAATCTTCCGCTCGTCCCGATCCACTTTGATGATCTTGGCCGTTATCTCATCCTGCAGTTTGAATTTGTCTTCCAACCGCGTCTGCGGCTCGAGCGCCGCCTCGCTGATATGGATGAGCCCTTCCACGCCCCCCTCCAGCTCCACGAAAATGCCGAAATCAGCGACCTTGGTGACTTTCCCCGTAGCGGAATCGCCGACCCGGTATCGAGCGGGAATGTCGAGCTCCCACGGGTCTCGGGTGAGCTGCTTGTAACCGAGCGAAAGGCGCTCTTTTTCCTTGTCGATCCTGAGCACCACCGCCTCGACTCTCTGGCCTTTCTTGAAGAGCTCGGAGGGGTGCTTGATGTGCTTGGTCCAGGACATGTCTGAAATGTGGATCAGCCCGTCGATGCCTTCCTCCAGCCCGATGAAGGCCCCGAAGTCGGTCAGGCTCTTCACCTTGCCTTCGATGCGGGTGCCCGGAGGATACTTGGCCTCGACCATGTCCCAGGGATTGGGCGCCGTCTGTTTCATCCCCAGAGAGATCTTGCGGTTTGCAGGATCGACATTGAGCACGGCCGCTTCGATCTGGTCACCTACCGAGACGACACGTGAGGGATGCCGAACTTCGTGCGTCCAGGACATCTCGGAGACATGCACCAGGCCCTCCACACCCGGTTCCAGCTCCACGAACGCGCCGTAGTCCGTCAGGCTGACGACCTTCCCACGCACGCGCGAGCCGACCGGATACTTCGCCGCCACGTTGGTCCAGGGATCGGCCGATTTCTGTTTCAGGCCGAGCGAAATGCGTCCGGTCTCACGATCATACTTCAACACAGTCACTTCGACCTTGTCGCCGACGACAAAGAGTTCGGAAGGATGGCCGACCCTTCCCCACGACATATCGGTAATGTGCAGCAACCCATCGATGCCGCCCAGGTCGATGAATGCCCCGTAGTCGGTGATGTTTTTGACCGTGCCCTGAATCAGTTGTCCTTCCTTCAAGGTGGACAGCGTGGTCTGCCGTTTCTTGTCCCGAGTTTCTTCCAGGAGCACGCGTCGCGAGACGACCACATTCCCGCGCCGGTGATTGATTTTGATGATCTTCAAGGGAAAAACCTTCCCGACGAGGGAATCCAGGTCACGCACCGGATGGAGATCAATCTGCGAGCCGGGCAGGAAGGCTTTGACGCCGATGTCGACCATCATGCCGCCCTTGATCCGCGAAATGATCTTTCCCTCGACGCTCTTTTCTTCCTTATAAAGCCGTTCCAGTTCTTCCCAAATTTTCATCTTGTCCGCTTTTTCTTTGGAAAGAACCAGATTTCCTTCGGCGTCTTCGCGCTCCTCGATATAGACCTGCAGCCGGTCGCCGACCTTCAGGGTCGCCAGTTCTTCGCTGGAAAACTGATCGGTGGGGATCATACCTTCCGATTTGTACCCGATGTCGACCACGACCTTGTCTTTGCTGATCGCCACGACCCGCCCCTCGATGATGGTGCCTTCCTCGAAGTTCCGGAACGTCTCCTCGTACAATGCGGCGAGCGCAGTCCGATCCAACCGCTCTTCACTGGGCTTCGAAACCGTGTCCATGCGCGCTTCCTAATCCTCCGACCATTGGTCGGGTGCTGATGGTTAAATGCACCGAGCCCTACTCAGCATTGTAAGACCTGGTGGCCAGGCGCCCGGCGGGCTCCTGGTCTTCCTGCCGATTCTCGTGCGACCTGTCCGGCGGAGGCACCTGTCCAAGTTCCGCGATCTTCGCCATCACGGTTCGGCTGACGTGACGATAGAACGCTTTGCTGGCGGGCGGCTCGATGTCGTCCGAAAAGTCGATCGGCTCGCCGTACGTGACGGTGACCGACCGAAAACGAGGCCACCATGCGCCGATCGGCAGGGCCTCGTAGGTCCCCTTGATGTACGCCGGAACGACCGGGCACCGGGTTTGCGCGACGATGACGCCAAGACCCGGCCGCCCGGGACGCAAATGCCCGTCAGCCGTCCTGCTGCCTTCAGGGAAAATCACCACTGCCTTTCCGGCTTTGATGAGCCCAATCGCTTTACCGAACGCCTCGCGGTCCAACCGACCCTGGCGCATCGGGATCCAGCCCAGCGCCTGCAGGATTGTGTTGAGCACCGGAATCGGAAACAGATCGTGCCGGCCGAGAAACCAGACCCGTCGCCGGATGCCGCATCCCAACAACGGGATATCGAGAAAACTGGCGTGATTTGCCGCCACCAGGACACCGCCCGTCCGAGGGATGTTCCGGCTTCCGACCGCTCGATATCGGAAACAGAGACGGCCGACCGCTCTGAACACAAGCCACAACAACCCATAGACGAGTCCGCTCACAATTTAGCCGCGATCACCGACATCATTTCATCGACAACTTGATCGGGGTCTAGCTTCGAGGTGTCGATCCGGAACGCGTCCGGGGCGGGAACCAGTGGCGCCACCTCTCGCGCCCGATCGCGGGCGTCCCGTCCGGATAAATCCTGGCGAGTCTGCTCAAGTTGCGTCCAGTGCCCCGTCGCGACGAGTTCGCGGTGCCGTCTGGCCGCCCGAACATCGACATCCGCCTCGAGAAAGAACTTCACATCGGCGCCGGGAAAGACCTTCGTGCCGATATCCCGTCCTTCCACCACCACCGAGCCAGCGGCGCCGACTCCTCGCTGAATCGGCAGGAGCCACTCCCGGACAGCGGGAATGGCGGAAACGATGGAAGCGGCGGCGCTGATCTCCGGCGTCCGGAGTTCACCGGTCACGTCGCGGTCATCGACGTGGACTCTCATTTGCCCACAGACGAACTCCGTTCGAATGTGCGTCTTCAGAAGGATCGCGGTGACCGCGGCGCTGTCGGTGGGCACGATGCCGGACATCCTGACCTTCCACGCTACCGCACGGTACAGCGCACCGGTGTCGAGATAGACACACCCGAGCCGGGCGGCGAGCAGCTTCGCAACGGTACTCTTTCCGGCTCCTGCCGGTCCGTCGATCGCGATAATCAACCGGCCTCGGCCATGCTGTGCCTCACGACCGCTCCCTGGTGCGGGTGTATTATAGCCATCAACAATGTTCTGTCAATAATTCCAATATCTTACGTTCGAAATTCGGGAAAGACGTCTCGATACACTCTGTGCCGTCGATCACGGTCGGAGAGTTGGCCGCCAGTCCGGCAATCGCCAGGGACATAGCCACCCGGTGGTCGCCGTGGCTGGTGCAGACCGCGCCTCGGAGCACGCGGTTTATATCGCCTTGCCCAAGGCCCCGGATGATCATACCGTCCGGCTTCTCCGTAATAAGTGCGCCCATCCTGCTCAGCTCCATGGCCATGGTCGCGATGCGATCGCTTTCTTTCACCCGCAGTTCTTCCGCTCCGCTGATGACGGTTTCGCCTTGCGCGCCCGCTGCGGCGACACACAGAATCGGGAATTCGTCGATCGTCTGTGGAATCTGTTCCGGCTCGACACGGACTCCGTGCAGCGACGCAGATTTGACCCGGAGATCCGCCACCGGTTCCCCGGCCTCTTCGCGTCGATTCATGATCTGAATGTCCGCTCCCATTCGGAAAAGGATGTCCAGGATGCCCGTCCTGGTCGGATTGATCCCGACTCCGACCAGCGTCACATCCGAGTCGGGGACGATCGTCGCCCCGACGACAAAAAACGCAGCCGCAGAGAGATCGCCCGGCACAACGAGGGCATTCGCCCCGCTCCATCGTAAGGAAGATCGGCCCTCCAGGGCGACTGTCGTGCCTTTCCAGTCCAGCGGAATGCCGAAATATTGAAACAGCCGTTCCGTGTGATCGCGAGACGGTCGGGGTTCCGTCACGCGAGTGATACCCTCGGCGAACAAGGCGGCGAACAACAAGGCCGACTTGACCTGGGCACTCGCCACGGGCGACCGATAGTCGATGGCCTTCAGGCGACTTCCTGTCACGGCGAGCGGAGCCAATTCTCCGCCTTTGCGGCCGGCGATCGTAGCGCCCATCTCCCGCAAGGGCCTGACCACGCGTCCCATCGGCCGTCGCCGGATCGATTCGTCGCCGGTCAACACCGTGAAGAAATCCTGCCCTGCCAGCAGGCCGGTCAAGAGTCGGATCCCGGTACCGGAGTTGCCGCAGTCGATCGGCCCGTCCGGCTCCACCAGTCCCCACAGGCCCTTGCCATGCACGCGGAGTTGGTCCGGAGATTGGTCGATCTGGACTCCCAGGGCCTGGAACGCGCGCACGGTGTTGAGGCAGTCCTCCCCCCGGCAATAGGCTTTGATCGTGCTGAGGCCTTCCGCCAGGGCCGACAACATGATCGCCCGATGCGTGATGGATTTATCTCCGGGCACCACCAGGGTTCCCTTCAACGGACGCCCGGGGGTGATGGTCAATGAAGCCATGGCCTCTGACGAACGCTGGGTCCTGAGTGTTGAGTCATCAGAGCCCGATTCCGAAAACTCGGCACCGAGGACTGAACTCTTTCCCTAGTTCAGTTGTTCCCGCACACGTTTGGCGCGCTCCAGTTCCTTTTCAATCCCCGGACCGTCCCCGGCCTGGATGAGCCGCTTGAGTTCTTCCAGGTGCCGTTCATAGACCTCGATCAGGGCCACGAGGTTGTCGCGGTTCCAGAGAAAGATATCGCGCCACATCTCGGGAGAACTGGCAGCGATGCGGGTCGTATCCCGCAGACCGCCTCCTGAATGAGTACGTAGGTCGAGATCCGGAGCTGTCCGCTCGCGAATCTCGGTCAAGGCATTGACGAGCGCGAACGCCGCCACATGGGGCAAGTGGCTGACCGCTCCCAGGATCCGGTCATGCACGAACGGGTCCATGCAAATGACGATCGAGCCGGCAGCTTCCCAGAGGTCCCTGATCACTTGCAGGGCCTGTGGATCGGTGTGGCTCGTCGGCGTCAGGATGCAGCGGGCCCCCTTGAAGAGCGTGACGGACCCGGAGGCCACGCCGGTCTTTTCTTTCCCGGCGATGGGATGCGCGCCGACGAACCGTACGCCGTCCGGCACGAGGCGCTCCGCCTGCTCGACAAGCGCGCCTTTCACGCTGCCCACGTCGGTGACGATCGCGCCCGGCTTCAAGCAATTCGCCCAATCTTTTAAATGCCGTTCATACGTATCAACGGGCGTGGCGAGGACCACCAGATCTGCGTCGCAGACGCCGTCCTTGGGATCGGCGACATAGCGGTCGATGGCGCCGAGTTCCACGGCTGTCTTCAAGTTCTCGACACGCCGACCGATGCCGACGACGGAGCCAGCTAATTCCTGTTGCCGGAGGACCATGCCCAATGAGCCACCGATCAGCCCGACTCCGACGATGGCAACTTGTCTGAAGTGGTAAGCAGATCCGGCCATGAGTGTTCAATCCGAGAAACGGCCTCAAGAAGGGAAACGCCGCTTCGCGCCGGGTGTTCGGCTGGTCAGTTCGCGCGTGGCTGACGGCTTTTCTTAAACCTCGCGGCCGACCGCCTCCGCGATCTTTTTCACGTCGTACATCAACTCCTTGAACTTCGTCGGCTTGATGGATTCCTCGCCGTCGCACAACGCGCATTCGGGGTTGGAATGCACTTCGATCAGCAATCCGTCCGCTCCGGCTGCGATAGCGGCTTTGGACATCGGCGCGACCAGGTTCCACTTGCCGGTTGCATGGCTGGGGTCCACGATGACCGGGAGATGGGACAGTTCTTTCAGCGTCGGGATCGCCGCCAGGTCTAATGTGTTCCGATATTGGGTCTCGAACGTTCTGATCCCGCGTTCGCAGAGCATCACGTTCCGGTTGCCCCGCGACATGATGTATTCCGCGGACAACAGGAACTCTTTGATCGTCGCGGAAAGCCCCCGCTTCAGCAGGACAGGCTTGTCATAGGCGCCGACCTCCTTGAGCAACTCGAAGTTCTGCATGTTCCGGGCGCCGATCTGGATGATGTCGGCCTTCTCCAGAAACAACTCGATATCTCTGGTATCCAAAATCTCACTGACAACCGGCAGGCCGGTCTGCTTCTTGGCCTCCAGCAGGTAATCGAGTCCTTCACGGCCCAAGCCTTGGAACGAATAGGGCGAAGTGCGCGGCTTGTAGGCACCCCCTCGGAGAATGCTCGCTCCCGCCGCCTTGACCTCGTGCGCGATGCCCACGGTCAGCTCCAGGCGTTCCACGGCGCAGGGGCCGGCCATAATCGCCAGTTTCTTGCCGCCGATCTTCACGCCGTTCACGTCGATGACGGTGTTGTCCTTCTTGAACTCGCGGCTGACGAGCTTCCAGGGAGCCAGAATCGGCAGAACGTTCTCCACGCCGGGCAGGGCGGTCAGTGGCTGGTTCTGCAGGATACGATCGTCGCCGATGACCCCGATGATGGTACGTTCCTGCCCGGTTGAAATGTGCGACTTGAGACCCAGCTCACGGAGTCGATCCAGAATATGGTCGATTTCCCGTTCGGTTGCTTCCGGCTTGAGTACAATGATCATGGTTGTCCTCTCACCTTCCTTGACATGAAATGGCTGAGCATAAGACCTTCTTCAAGGCCGCCAAGAACGCGCGATTTTCCTCAGGTAGGCCGATCGTGACCCGTAACATCTGCCCTTCCATGTGCCGGACGATCACCCCTTCCCGCAACAACGCCTCAAAGACCCCCCGGCCGTCCCTCCCAACATCGAAATAAAGAAAGTTGGTCTCACTCGGCAGAGGCCGGAATCCGAGCGCGACCAATCCCGCGCGGACAGCCTCCATCTGTTCCTGGTTCATCGCGCGGCTTTTGGCGACGTGTTCCTCGTCATCGAGCGCGGCCAGCGCAGCCCGCTGAGCCAGACTGTTCGCATTGAACGGGGGGCGGACCCGATTGAGATACCCGACGATCTCCGGCGTCGTGAATCCATAGCCGATGCGGAGTCCGGCCAGACCGTAGATCTTGGAGAATGTTCTCAAGACCACAACGTTGCGGTTCTGTTTCACATAGGCGAGGCTGTCCGGAAACACCGGGCTGCGGACATATTCATAATAGGCTTCGTCAAAGACCACGACGACGTGGTTCGGCACCCGCGCCATCAAGGCCTCGACTTCGGCCGCATCGACCATCGTGCCCGTGGGATTGTTGGGATTGCAGATGAACAGCAGCCTGGTGCGATCCGTCACCGCGTCGGCCATCGCAGGCAGGTCATGTCGCCAATCCTTGAGCGGCACGACCACAGGAACGCCGTGGGCGGCGGTGACTTCCATCTTATAGATGACGAACGTGTGGTCCGCCATCACGGCCTCATCTCCGGGGGACAAAAAGACCCGCGCCAGCAGACCGAGAATCTCATCGGATCCGTTGCCCAGGATGATCTGATCTGGCCTGACCTTCCATCGCTCGGCCAACGCGCCCCGCAGCTTGTAGGCGCCACCGTCGGGATAGCGATTCAGCGTCGCTGCCGCCTCCTCCAACACGGCCAAGGCCTTGGGCGACGGGCCGATCGGATTCTCGTTGGAAGCGAGCTTGATCGCTCGAGGCAGGCCCAGCTCGCGCTGCAACTCCTCCACCGGCTTGCCCGGCACATACGGCGACAACGAGGCGATATCGGGGTGGACTTTCAACGCCATGGTTTCACTCGCGCCGTTCGTGACGCGTTACTCCTTCACGCTGCCCGCTCGAAGGATAGATGACCGCGTTCCCCGGCGAGGAACGAATAACGGGTGACGATTGACGTTCTTTAAGCGTGCGACGGGTACGATCCCAAAATCTTCATAAAGAGGCAGCGCCCTTTGACCTCTTCTAAGGCTTTTTTGACCCGGTCTTCCTCCACGTGCCCTTCGATGTCCACGAAGAAAATGTATTCCCAGGCTTTGCGCCGCGACGGCCGGGACTCGATCTTGGTCATGTTGATCCCGTGCGAGGCGAAGGGACGTAACAGGTCATACAGTGCGCCGACTCTGTCTTTCACGGAAAGCATCAGCGAAGTCTTGTCTTTTCCCGTCCGCTCCGGCGGTTTTTGCGAGAGGATCAAAAACCGGGTGAAATTGTTCATGTTGTCTTCGATCCTGGCCCGAACGACCTTCAACCCGTAGAGTTGCCCGGCAAGTTCCGACGCGATGGCGGCAGCGGCCGGTTCGTCCACGCACAGTTCTGCGGCGCGCGCCGTGCTGGCGACTTCCGAAACCGGGACATGCGGCAGATTGGTTTCCAGCCAGTTCCGGCATTGGGCGATCGCGTGCGGATGGGAATAGATCGTTTTGACGTCCTCGATCAACCCGGTTTTGGAGAGGAGGTGATGCGAGACTTCCTGCAGGATCTCGCCGTAAATCAGAAGATTGGAATCGATGAACATATCCAAGGTGTGGTTGACCACCCCCTCGGTCGTGTTTTCGATCGGCACGACGCCGAAATTCGCCCGGCCCCGCTCCACTTCGTTGAAGACGTCCTTGATGCCGGTAACCGGCATGTATTGGGCCGACGAGCCGAATTTCTGCATGCAAGCCATGTGGGTAAAGGTCGCACGCGGTCCCAGGTAGGCGACCTTCTGCGGGCCTTCGAGAGATAGCGACGCGGACATGATCTCGCGATACACCGGCCGGATCGCCTCGTTAGGAAAAGGACCGGGATTCCGGCGAGTCAGCCGCTCGATAATCTCCGCCTCGCGGGCCGGGGTGTGAAGATTCGCGTCACGATCCGACTGTTTCTTCAGCCTGCCGATCTCGATGACGTTCTTGGACCGCTCGTTAAGAAGGCGGAGGATTTCGTCGTCGATCCGGTCGATTTCGCAGCGATAGTGCTGCAGGTCTTTCTCAGCAGCCATCCTTGCTCGGCTCCCCAGGCTCACCGATTGGATTGCCAGACCGAATCGGGGACGATAAGGCAGGTGTGCGCTGATTCCCGTCTGTGACGGTGAATCATGGAGCCAAGTGCTGAATGATACAGGAAAGCAGCGAAGCTTTGCAAGGATGCCCCTGGTAATTCAGGCACTTGGGAGGAGTGCTCCCGAAGAGCTCCCGTGAACTCAAGAGAAAACGTCTGACACCGATGATTGGGGGCTATTCGTTGGGCCGACTGCTCAGGAGAGCAAATCTTTTGGCTTTTTGAAGTGTTCAAAGGCCAACCTGGTAGCCTGGCGGCCGCGAGCAGTGCGCTCGAGAAATCCCGCTTGAATCAGATAGGGCTCATAGACGTCTTCCAGCGTTCCCTTGTCTTCCTGGACCGCAGCAGCCAATGATTCGACTCCCACCGGTCCTCCGCCGAACTTTTCGATGACGGTCAAAAGAATCTTCAGATCCATTTCGTCAAAGCCGGCGGAGTCGACGCCCAACCATGCGAGCGCTTCCTGCGCAACCTGCCCGGTGATCCGGCCTTCGGCTTTAATCTGGGCATAGTCCCTCACCCGCTTGATCAGGCGGTTCACGATTCGAGGGGTGCCTCGCGCACGGGCGGCGACTTCCGCCGCCCCTTCAGCGTCGATAGCCACGCCGAGCAGGCTAGCCGAACGACGGACGATCGCCTCCAGTTCCACCGGTGAGTAAAATTCCAACCGATGCACCAGCCCGAACCGGTCGCGCAGAGGGGACGTGAGAGCTCCGGCGCGCGTCGTCGCACCGACCAAGGTGAAGCGAGGCAGGTCCAGCTTGACCGTCCTGGTGGACGGCCCCTGGCCGATGACCAGATCGAGCTGGAAATCCTCCATGGCCGGGTAGAGGGCCTCTTCGACCGAAGCCGGTAAGCGATGGATTTCGTCGATGAACAGCACATCGTGCTCCTGCAGGTTGCTCAGAATCGCGGCGAGATCTCCCGCATGGGCCAGCACGAGTCCCGAGGTCGAGCGGATGGAAACACCCATCTCATGGGCGATGACATGCGCGATGGTGGTCTTGCCCAGACCCGGCGGCCCGTAGAAGATCGCATGATCCAGCGCTTCCCCCCGGCGCTTGGCGGCCTCGATGCAGATGCGGAGGGATTCCTTCATCCGCTCCTGGCCGACATATTCGTCCAGAGTGTGCGGCCGAAGCGAGGCTTCCAACCCTCGCTCGTCCTCGGTCAGATGACGATTGGTCACCAGACGCTCTCCCATGGAGTCAGTACCCGCCCCCTTCGTCGTGTTTCTTCTCTTCAGGGGCTGGACGAGATTGGGGTGGAGGCGGTAGGGCGCCATGGCCCGGCGGCGGCGGCGAGCCGCAGTCCGGCGGACAAGTGAGGCCACCCTTGGTCGGATCGGGCAGATGAGGCTCCATGTGCTGCAACTGGCACTGGCTCAACAGGCCGCCGTTCCTGTTCCCGCACCGTGCCGGCACCGACGAACTGCCGATCTGCACATAACCCTCCGGGCAAGAGCCACAGACGGGTAAAATATTGGCACCCAGGGGAACACATTGGACGAGGATCGGATCGCCATCCTTACAAATCTCCGGCGCGGTAGTAACGCCGGTGGTGGCGTAACCCTCGGGACAGCTGCCACAAGTTTTGCGAACACTCTTCGGTTCCGAGACCTCTTCGGCCTCGACGAACCGCGTGGACCCGACGGGCCAGAGGACGCTGCCCAGCAGCAGCCCCCACACGAACACACGGCCGAGCGCGAGCCTTCCTGATCGACGGAATCCCGGCGCGATCCTCATCTGATTCACCCCCTTGCCAGTTCTTTGAGGGCTTCGCGAATCAAGTCTGCCAGCGGGAGACCGTTGCTGTGGAGGCTGCGGACCCGCTTGAGAACATCTTTCACGTCAGCGGCCCGATACCCGAGGTTGACCAAGGCGGACAATGCGTCTTCCTGGACCGGATCAGCGTGACCCAAGGTCGCAAGGACGGCCTTGCCCGAGGCGGGATGCAGCCGCTCGTCTTTGGCTTTAAGCTCAAGCGCGATCCGGCCGGCCGACTTTTTCCCGATGCCGGGTACCG
>JBBIOW010000017.1:0-29880 GCA_037443165.1 Nitrospiraceae bacterium
ACCGATTCATAGACGTTGGCGGGACAAAAATGAGTGCAGGGGGCGTCGCCGAAGCGAGGGATGCAGTCGGTGACGCATCGCGATGGATCGAGGATTCGGATATGGGAAGGCTGATCTTCCCGGTGTTGCGTCCCGGAATGATACACATCGGTGAGTTTGTCGACCACCACCCCGGCATCGTATCGGCTCGGCTCACGTGCCCACCGTCCGCTTCTGGCTTCGCCGACGGGCCGGAGCGTTTGAAAATCCCGGCGACCCGAGCGCGGCATCCCCGGCCCCCATCCGGTCCACGCGGTGAGCCCGCCGAGCACGAGGCCGGCAAAACGCCCGTAGGTAAACGCCCGCCTAAAATGTCGAGCACGGTGCAGCTCCCGCATGACATACGAGTTGGCCAACCGCGTTTCGTACGTCGAGAGTCGCGCAGTCGAGGTATCTCCTGCCACCAAGGCCTCATAAATCGTCTCCGCCGCCAACATCCCGCTCTTCATCGCATAGTGGATACCTTTGAGATACGGCACGTTGACGAAGCCGGCCGAGTCGCCGGCAAGCATGGCCCCGTCCACCACCAGCCGTGGCACGGCGAAATAGCCGCCCTCCGGCAGCGTCTTGGCGCCGTACGCCATGACCGTTCCGCCCTTGATGAACTGCTGAATGAAGGGGTGCTTCTTGAACCGCTGGAGCTGGGCCTGGACATCGAATTGGGGATCTTCCCAATCCAGCCCGCAGACCATGCCCACCGCAACGTGCTGGTCGTCGAGGCCGTAGCAGAACCCGCCGCCGAAGACTCGCGGGCCGAGCGGATAGCCGATCGTATGGACCGCCAGACCGGTGGCCCCTCGTTGCTGGACCCGGATCAGCTCTTTCACGCCCAGCGCGTAGGATTGCGGAAGGCGGCCGCCGCGCAGTTTGAATCGATGGATCAGGTCCTCGCTGAGCGTTCCATACGGGCCTTCGCCGAAGACCGTGACCTTGGCGTGGATGGCGGTCCCCGGTTCAAAATTGGGTTTTTTCCCGCCGCCCGCTACCACTCCTTTGTCGCCCGTGCGCACGCCGCATACGCGGGCCTCGTCATAGAGGATGTCCACTCCGCAGGTCTCGGTGAAGACAGACACCCCCGCCGTTTCCGCCTGCTCAGCCAGCCACAGGTTCAGCTTTTGGAGAGAACCGAGATAACAGCGGCGTTGCCGGTTGGCCCAAGGCAGGAAAAGGTCCGGGATCCGGATACTGCCTTCGGTTGTGAGATAGCGAAGCTGGTAGCGGATGACCCGCTGGGAGAGGGGGAACCCGCGGTCTAGATAATCGGGCAGCAACTCCTCCAGCGCGACCGGATCGAACATCGCGCCTGAAACCGCATGGGCGCCGACATCGCGCCCCTTCTCGATCACCGCGATCCGCAGTTCAAGCGGCGGGCCCGCCCCTGCTCCTCTGGAGGCGGTTTGATTATGCCTGGCTGCGAGCTGCGCCAAGCGCAACGCCCCTGCGAGATTGGCCGGTCCTCCTCCCACAAACAGCACATCCACGTCGAGGGTCCGGCCAGAACCCTCCGTTGGAGGCGTTCGAGGCGACATCATCACACACGACGCGGAAGCGCCGGTCCGCGAGTTGCGGCTCACGATGGAGCTCTCGGAGGGACTTTAGGCTTCCCGGTCAGCCGGGCTTGCACACCATCCCTGCGCTCGACCTCCTGTTTCCCTGGTGTTCCTCGGGCCAGCGCTTCCGCTAGTTGTTTTTTACACCCGTTGCCGACCGCGATCCAATGAGCCGACTGCATCATTCCGACTCTGGCGCAATTGCATCGGATCTGATTCATCGGGTCTCTCTCGTCTCTCTGGCTGATTTGGTTGGTCCGGTCTGGTCGCCGCAACCACATGAACCAGCCTGACAGGCTCCCGCTTTTCAACGCACCTCCAGGTTGTTCACGACCCTGTCCACGCCGAAGACATACCAGGCATCGAACTCCGCCATGTCCTTCTGCTTCGGCGTCGGCACGCTGCCCTCCAGAATCACCGTGCCGCGGTTGGCCTTGACCCTGATGCGGTCTACGTCGACGAACGGATCTTTCTTGAGAGCCAAGCGCACGGCCTTGGCCAATTCCTCATCGGAATCCTCCTGCGGCGGTTCCACCGCCATGCCGTTGATGACATCACGGCTGCCTGGAACCCACCACGCGAGGACCCCGGCCATTCGCTTCTGCGTCAGGCTGGTGACATGGTCATCCAACAGCACGACGCCGTCGTCGACCGACACGCGGATCACGCCGCACGGCTTGACGTTCGCCTCTCTCACCGTTTCGAACCGGCCCTTGCGCTTCACCTGGATCGTACAGTTCTGGAGGATTGGCTCCTGCAGCAACGCGTCGCGCACCGCGTCGAGGATCGCCCCGTCGCCCATGTGCGTCGATGGCGCGACATGCAGGCGATCGACGATCCCGGTCACGCCTGGCACCGCCGCGGCCAGCTCCATGCAGAGCTTCTTGGCCGCGATATGCTCGGCTTCGCCTTCCAAGGTCAGCACGCCGTCGGCAAACTCGACCGCGATCGGATACGTGTGCAGATTGATCCTCGGCTCGCGCTCGAACGCCGCGCGCACCGCTTTGATGACACGCGCTCGGTCGGTCATATGTGCCTCGTCATTCGTTTCTCCTTTTCCAGTTTGGCGAACTCCTCGATCAGCTCTCGCTGGCGAGGCGTGAGCTCGGTCGGAGTCTTGACCTCGACGACGACGAAGAGATCACCCTTGCCTTTGCCCCCCAGTCGTGGCATCCCCTTGCCGCTGAGGCGCAGCGCCGTTCCGCTCTGCGTGCCGGCGGGTACCACCACGCGGATGGACTCCCCGCCTAAGCCGGCCAGCGGAATCGTCGTACCTAAGGCAGCCTCCGGAAAGGTGAGCGTCTTCACGGTGTACAAATCGTCTCCCTGGCGTTCGAACACCGCATGAGGCCGGATGCGCGGCTGGATCAGCAAGTCACCCGTTGGCCCTCCGTCCGCATTGGCTTCCCCCTGCCCAGCCAACCGGATCAGCATCCCGTCGCCAATGCCGGGCGGAATCTGCACCTTGAGCCTGTGCGCCACGAACCGGATGCCTTTCCCTCCGCACTCCTGGCAGGGCGATTCGATGATCTGGCCCGTCCCGCGGCAACGCAGACAGGTGGTGAGTGTCACCATGCGCACCCGTCGCTCGGTCCGCACCTGCTGCTTGTGACCGGTCCCATCACACTCGCCGCAAGGCGTTGGTCTGGTTCCAGGCTTCGCGCCGGTTCCATTGCAAAGCGCGCACGCCTCGGAGCGGGTGATCTCAATCTCCCGCTCGCCGCCTTTGGCCGCTTCTTCCAACGTCAAATCCAGGTCGTAACGCAGGTCCACGCCTCGGGTCGCGCCGGGACCTGGTCTGGCGCGCCGGCCGAAGAAGTCCCCGAAAATGCCGGCTAGGTCATCGAAGCGGCCGCCGAAGAAATCTCCGAACTGGAACTCCCGCATGAGATCCTCCGGCGTCCAGCGCTTGCTGATCCCGGCATGACCTGTCGCGTCATACTCACGGCGCTTGGCGTCGTCGGAGAGAACGGCATAGGCTTCCGCAATCTCTCGAAATTTGGCGGTCGCATCAGGACTCTTGTTGCGGTCTGGATGATATTTCAGGGCCAATTGCCGATAGGCGCGCTTGATGTCCTCCCGCGTAGCGGAGCGATCCACCCCTAGCACCTCATAGTAGTCGCGTTTCGTTTCCGTTACGGGCATGAACGGTATCCCTCTCCTCGGCTGACAGTTGACGGCTTCTTCTGCCCGCTATCCCGATCCGCTCGTGTCACACGCACTCTGCCAATGGAGAACCGGAGACCCGCCGCTTGATCTCAACCCCTCGCAGTGGCGACAATCACCACAGTGCTTCACGATCGTCTGCTGCAAAACGCCGCAGAAGGTGGACGCCCTGGATGCCGAAATTGTCTGCAACTTGGCGAAACTATTGGCCGACCTAGAAAAACCGCAGTATCGGCAGTGGCATATCGAATGCAGCTTATGTTCCAACGTCGCACGCCCCGAATGTGAGGCTGTCCCATGAACGTCCTCTGCGCCGTGGATGGGTCCGAATGGTCCGATTGGAGCGTGGACGCGCTGGGTGCGCTCACCGGTCGGTTGCCCGATCGCGTGACCCTGCTGCACGTGGTGAATACGCCCGCCCTTAAAGCGGCGGCCGGCAAGAACCCGGCGAACTGGAAACGGGCGTTGGCCGCCATGGACCACGCCGGGACCGAGTTACTGCGGCGTTCGTCCCAGCGTGCGACCATCGCCCTGGGTCAGGCCGCCACCGCCCCTCGTTCCAAGATTCGCACGGTCCTGGCGCACGGGCCCGTGGCTCGAACGATTGTGAAAGTTGCCGACCGTCAGAAAGCCAGTCTCATCGTGATCGGGTCACGCGGGCTGAGCGACGTCCGCGGATTTCTGCTGGGCAGTGTCTCCCGCAAGGTCTCGGCGAGCGCGCACTGCCCCGTGCTGGTCGTCAAACGCCGCTTCACGAACATGAAGCACGTCGTGCTGGCTGTGGATGGGACGTCGGCTTCGCTGGCCGCGGGGCGATTCCTGTGGAGCGGGTTTTTGCCCGAATCGACTCGCGTCACGGTGCTCTCGGTCGCTCAGCCGCTCATCACCGAGCTGGCGGCTTCCGTCCTGACACCGTCGGCGTTGGAAGAATTGGCGCGACCGGCGATCGAACAAGCCACCCGGATCGTCGCTCGCTTTCGCGAGCAGTTCGTCAGAGAAGGATACGAGGTGACGACCGCCGTCAGAACCGGCCACTCCGCCGCAACCATTCTCAACGAACTCGAGAAGGCGCAGCCTGATCTCCTTGCCGTGGGCACCAGAGGCTTGACCGGAGCTGAACGCCTTTCCCTTGGCAGCGTGTCCGAGGCCCTGCTCAAGTACGCGCCTTGCTCGGTCCTGATTGTTCGGAGATCCCGTGCTTGACCTGCGCGCCCTGGAGATTCATCGACTGCCGGCCGACGAGGTCCTGAAGGCGCTGGCGGCTGGCGCCGGCGGCTTGTCCCATGAAGAGGCCAAGCGGCGCTTGGCGCAGTACGGCCCGAACACGCTCGAAGAACCGCCCCGCTTTTCATTCGTTCGGAAGTTTGCCCGGCAATTGACCCACTTCCTTGCCGTTCTCCTGTGGATCGCCGCCGGCCTCGCGTTTCTCGCCGAGTGGATGAAGCCCGGCGAGGGCATGGCCGCGCTGGGGTGGGCGATCGTGGGCGTGATCGCCATCAACGCGGCCTTTGCGTTCTTCCAGGAATACAAAGCGGAGCGGGCGGTCCAGGCGCTGCACCGGTTGCTGCCCGCCAAGGCATGGGTTCTGCGCGCCGGCCAGCCCTACGAGGTGCCGCGCGGCGAGATCGTTCCCGGCGATATCCTGTTGCTCGAAGAAGGCGAACAGGTCCCCGCCGACGCGCGACTCATCGAAGAGGCCGCGATACGGATCGACCTGTCGTCGCTCACCGGCGAATCACAACCGAAGCGTCGCACCGCGGACCCGGTGACGGACGGGCACCGGCTCGACCTGCCCAATCTGGTCTTCGCCGGCACCACGATTCTCTCGGGCCGTGGCCGCGCCGTCGTCTATGCCACCGGCATGCGCACGGAGTTCGGGAAGATCGCCCGTCTCTCCACACGCGTCGAAGCGGGGCTCAGCCCGCTGCAGCAAGAGATCGCCACGATCACCCATGTGATCGCGCTCCTGGCGCTCGCGATGGGCGCGCTGTTTTTCGGGATCGGATTGTCGATGGGATTGGGATTCTGGGTCAGCGCGATCTTCGGGATCGGCATCATCGTGGCCAACGTGCCGGAAGGGCTGTTGCCGACCGTCACGCTGGCGCTCGCGATGGGCAGCCAGCGGATGGCCAAACGCCATGCCCTGATCAAACAGCTCACCTCCGTCGAGACGCTCGGGTGCACCACGGTCATCTGCACCGACAAGACCGGCACGCTGACCGAGAACCGCATGCGCGTGGACCGCTTTCTCATGGACGGTCTGGAGGTCGAATCGCAGGAAGGCTGTCTTCTCGTCCGCGGCCGTCTGGTCAGTCCGGTCGCCGCCGACGAATGGAAGCCGCTGTTTGATGCGATGGCCCTTTGCAACAACGCCAAGCGCACCCGCCGATCCGACGGACGCACGGCCGTCACCGGAGACCCGACCGAAGTCGCCCTGCTCGAATTCGCCATCGAGCACGGACTCCTGCACGGACGTCCCCTGCCGCGCATGGGCGAACTGCCGTTTGACGCGGATCGCAAGCGGATGACGACCCTCCATTGGTCCGAGGGTCGACTGGTCGCCTATCTCAAGGGAGCGCCGGAATCCGTCATCCCCCTGTGCACTGCGATACGAAGCCACGGCCGGATCATGCCCATGACGCCTGACGAGCGCCAGAACATCCTTACGCACAGCCGGTCGTTCGCCCAGCGGGCCTATCGAGTGTTGGCGATCGCCATGCGGGATATCGAGCAGGGGCCGGAGAAGCTCGACATCGACACGGTGGAACGCGATTTGACGTTCCTCGGCCTGGTCGCGATGATCGACCCGCCGCACCGGGAAGTGCCGGACGCGATCGCCCGCTGCCGGAAAGCCGGTGTGCGGGTCATCATGATCACCGGCGACCATCCCCTGACCGCGTTGGCCCTTGCGCGCAAGATCGGCCTCGCTCCCCCTGAAGCCGATCCTCGAGTCGTGCCTTTCGCACCCGTCATCGAGGGCGTCCAGGTGGACACGATGAGCGATGAGGCACTCCGCCGACTCTTGACGCCTTCTCGACCGGGAGAGCCGGAGCCGATCTTCGCGCGGATGGCCCCTCATCACAAGATGCGTATTGTCTCGATCCTGAAAGACATGGGAGAAGTCGTGGCCGTGACGGGCGACGGGGTCAACGATGCGCCCGCGCTCAAGAAGGCGGACATCGGCATTGCCATGGGCATAGCGGGTACCGACGTGGCGAAAGAGACGGCGCACATGGTCTTGCTGAACGACAATTTCGCCACCATCGTGAACGCGATCGAAGAGGGGCGGGCCGTCTATGCCAATATCCGCAAGTTCGTGACCTACGTGCTGTCGAGCAACGTGCCCGAAATCGTGCCCTATCTGGCCTTCGGCCTCTTTCACGCCCCCCTCGCGCTGACGGTTCCGCAGATTCTGGCGGTGGACCTCGGTACCGACATGCTGCCGGCATTGGCGCTTGGCGCCGAGCAGCCGCATGCCGGGATCATGGACATGCCGCCGCGCCGGCGCAGCGAACGGCTCCTCAGCCGCGCGCTCTTGCTGCGCGCCTACGGCTTTCTGGGTCTCATCGAGGCCACCATCGCCATGACTGGATTCTTTCTGTACCTGACCGCTCATGGCTGGACATGGGGCGATCCGTTGAATTGGAGCGATCCCCTGTATCGGGAGGCGACCACCGTCACCTTCGCCGCGATCGTCGTCGCTCAGATCGCGAATGTCTTCGTATGCCGATCGAGGCGGGTGTCAGCATTTCGGCTGGGCTTTTTCAGCAACAGGCTGATTCTGTGGGGAGTCGCGGTCGAAGCGGCGCTGCTCGCCATGCTGATCTATTCGCCGTTCGGCCACATGATCCTCGGCACGGCCCCGCTGCCGCTGTGGATCTGGCCGCTGCTTGTGCTTGGCGCGCTCGGTCTCTTGTTGGCCGAAGAAGCCCGGAAGCAGGTCGTCGTGCGATTCTTCCCTCGCACCACATCCGACCGCACACCGAACATGAACTCGGTCCGGAGGCAGGCTCCCGCCTGATCCATTCCGCCACGCCCCAAGGGACTGGCTCCGCCGTCCGCGGTGCCTGTCCCTCGCTGCCGGAAGGGGACAGGCGCCAGATGAAGGGCACCAGTCCCCAGGCTGGTCGGTGACAGGACCCGCATTTTCAGGCCGGCGCGAAACTCTTCAACCTCACGGGAAGACGGCGAGGCCCCCACGAGCCTGGTTGGGTGTCGAAGACTCCGGCGCAGGGCGAAGCGCAGAATCGGCACGTGGCCTCCGCGGTGAGATTCCATTCGGTCAGCTCAAACCAATCGCGCCCGATCAGCCGGCTGCCGCACCGATGGCAATAGGTGCTGCCGCCGTCCGCATCATGCACATTCCCGGTATAGGCGTAGCGTAGTCCGTTCTTGATCGCGATGCGGCGGGCTCTGTTCAACGTGGCCGCCGGAGTCGGAGGTCGGTCGAGCATCTTCCAGTCCGGATGGAAGGCGGTGAAGTGCATCGGCACGTCGGGCCCCAATCGCTCGGCGACCCATTGCGTGAGGGCCTCCAGCTCCTGGTCCGAATCGTTCTCGCCGGGAATCAGTAGGGTGGTGATTTCGAACCAGACAGTCGTGTGATGTTTGAGATAGAGGAGCGTGTCCAGCACCGGCTGGAGACTGCCGGCGCAGACCTGCTTGTAGAACCGTTCGGTGAAGCCCTTGAGATCAATGTTGGCCGCGTCCATGTGCCGATAGAACTCCTCGCGCGGCTCTTCGCACACATAGCCCGCCGTCACGGCGACGGATTTGACGCCGCGGGCCCGACAAGCCTGAGCCACGTCGATCGCGTATTCATGGAAAATCACCGGATCATTGTAGGTAAAGGCCACGCTGCGGCAGCCGAGTTGTTCGGCCGCACGGGCGATCGTCTCCGGCAAGGCTTCATCAGCCAGTGTGTCCACTTCACGGGACTTACTGATGTCCCAATTCTGGCAGAACCTGCAAGACAGGTTGCAGCCGGCGGTCCCGAACGACAAGACGGAGGTCCCGGGGAGAAAGTGATTCAACGGCTTCTTCTCGATCGGGTCCACGCAAAAGCCGCTCGACCGGCCGTAGGTCGTGAGCACGATCCGATCGTCCTCGCGCGCCCGGACAAAGCAGAGGCCCTGCTGGCCCTCGTGCAACTTGCAGAAACGCGGGCAAAGGTCGCACTGAATACGCCCGTCATCGAGGCGATGCCAGTATTTCGTCGGGACGACTGTGGGCATATCCATCATTCGTCAAAGGGTCAACCGAGGCTCGTTATTCGTTCATTGTGCGCTGCACGGGTCACCGTGAATGATGAACGGACACGCATCGCGTTTCTTGATTACCAGCTAGTCACCGACGGCGATTTCCGCAATCGTGTCTGCCGGATTATACCAACTCATCAAGGCAAGGGGTCGGCAACGGCCGGACGCGCGTCGGCCATCCCCGCCGCCCGTCGGAGCTGTACGGCGAAGGCGCCCCGGCTGAACGCCCAGAACGGGGCGATCGGCAGCCCGGCCACTTTCAAGGCCTGAGCGGCATACTGATGGCAGGTATGGAAGGCATGATATGAGTGAACCGCGGGATAGAACGCCGCCGACCCGCGGGTTGCGATCGGCTCCGGATGCGCAATCGTTCCCTGAAGATAGTCGCGCAATTTCCGGAATCCTTCATCGCTCAGGTGAAACGTGAACAGCTCGGCTGGCGGCTGCGGCGTACGATCCGCCCAGACCCTATCGTGATGTCCCACTTCTACCACCCCCTCGGTCGGCCAAAAGAGCGCGCGGAGGACCCCGCCGATACCCTGCCGGCCTTCCAGATACCACGCGCGCTCGGCATAGCCCCATTCCTCGAAAAGCGAATGGTGAATAGCTGGTAGCAAATGGCTGCGGTCAGGAATTTCGGCCTCGTGCCGTTCGCTACTCGCTGCTCGCTGCTCGCCCTGATGAAACGCAATCATCGCATGCCAGGTGTCGAGCGAGACATGAATCGTGTGCTGGGGGGCACCCGCCACGGGCGGCCAGAGCCTGGTCCTCGGCGAGGTGCAACCTCCGAGAAGCAGAGCGAGGAGCAGCGGCACGACATTCATCCTGTCAACCGGCCCTCGCTGTGGCGGCGAAGAGTCCATGAACCAGTGGCTTTCCCTGATCCCTGTACGCTGAACATGCGGGTGGCGCCGACCAGGGACCCCCCTGACCCGTTGCAGAACAGAGTACAATAAGACTGACGCCATGAAGCCGCCGCAGCCTCCACCCTTTCGTTTCTTCGCCGACGCCATGCTGGGCCGGCTCGCCCGCTGGTTGCGCATCCTCGGCTACGACACGGCCTACGAGAGGGCCATCGCCGACGACGTGCTGATCCGGCGCGTGCTTCATGAGAACCGTTGGCTCTTGACCCGCGACACGTACCTCGCCCGACGCAGGATCCTCCGCGGCCGGCACACCCTGATCACCGGCGACCACGTGCACGACCAACTTCGGCAACTGAACCGGGAGTTGGGCTTGCGCTTGGACCCGAACGGGCAAGCGGCGTATCGCTGCGCCGACTGTAACGCGGTTTTGGAGCCCCTTGCGAAGGAGCTGGCGGCTCCCTTGGTCCCGCCGTTTGTCGCCACGCAGTATGGCGACTTCATCCGGTGCCCGCGATGCGACCGCGTGTACTGGCCTGGCACCCATTGGACCAACCTGTGTCGCGAGTTGCACCGACTTCGCACGGCATGACCGCACGCCTCTCGCCGCTCGCTCCGCCGCTCGACCGTCTCCTGCGCCGATGGGGACTCAGAGCCGTGCTCGCGCTGGACCGCCTCTCGGGCGTGCAGGGCTGCTATATGCTGGCGTTTGCCATGAGGCCCGGCATGGTTCGGGTGGGAGGACTGGGACCGATCCGGTTCCCTGGAGGACTGTATGGCTACGTCGGTTCGGCCAGAGGCCGTTCCGTGACCTTGGCTCATCGTCTCGCGCGCCATCTTCGCCGCGATAAGATTCGCCGCTGGCACATCGACTACCTCACCACCCACCCGAACGCCCGGCCTGTTGCGGCCTATGTCTCCTTGGCATCGTCCGTCACAGAAGGGACTCTGGCCCGACTCTGCGCGAGCCGCTTTCCGGTGATCGCGGGATTTGGCAACAGCGACCGCGGCGATGAAGCGGCCGGCCACCTGTTCCTTCTGCAACCGGCCGCGCAGGAGCGCTTGCTCAGATCGGCTCGAATCGGGCGGTGAAGAAGCGCAACGTCGGGGGTTCGTAGACCATGCGGAGTCCTGTGAGCCGGTCCCGTTGCCGGAACACCTCGATGACGCCGTCGGCGACGACGTCCATGTGGCTGTACGTGTAGACGCGCCGGGGGATGGTCAACCGCACCAACTCCAGCTTGGATCCGCGGTGCCGCCCGGTGGCGGGATCGCGCCCGGCGGAGACAATGCCCCTTTCCATCCCGCGCACTCCCGCCGTTTCGTACAAGGCCGCGGCCAGCCGTTGCGCCGGAAACGCTTCCTGAGGAATGTGGGGAAGAAACGCCTGGGCGTCCAGAAAGACGGCGTGGCCGCCCGGCGGCTCGACCACCGGCACCCCCGCTTCCTTGACGCGCAACCATAAATAATGAACCTGCTCGACGCGCGAGCTGATGTAGTCGTAGTCGGTCATTTCTTCCATCCCCACCGCCATAGCGGCCAGATCCCGGCTGGCTAGCTCGCCTGACCAGGGCGTCCCTTCGAAGATCGCGCACAAGGCGGCGCAGCGCTCGTACAGCTTCGGATCGTTCACTCCGAGAATGCCGCCGATGTTCACCAACACATCCTTCTTCGCGGAGATCGTGCATCCGTCCCCCTGCGCCATCAGCTCCCGGATAATCTCCTTGATCGTCCAGTCCGCATAGGCTGCCTCTCGTTTCTTGATCAGATAGGCGTTTTCCGCCACCCGTGTCGCGTCGAAGATGACGGGGATGCGATGGTAACGGCAGATGGCCGAGATCTCTTTCGTCGTCCCCAGCGACACCGGCTGGCCGCCGGCCATGTTCACGTTGGTCTCGATGCACACGTAGGCGATGCGCTCCGCGCCGTGCGTCGCAATGAAGTCCGTGAGCTTCTTCGGATCGATGTCGCCTTTGAAGGGATAGGCCGAACGAGGCTGGTAGGCTTCGTCCACGATCAGGTCCACGAAGACGCCGCCCGCCCGTTCCTGGTGCTCTCGCGTCGTCGTGAAGTACATGTTGTTGATCACGTATTGGCCCGGTCGGATCATCGCCTGCGAGAGGAGATGCTCGGCAGCACGTCCCTGGTGTGTCGGCAGAATGTACCGGAAGCCGAGCACCTCCCGGCACCGCTCCACAAAGTGATGCGAGGCTGCGCTCCCGAGTTCCGATTCCTGGACTTCGAGCATCATGGCCCACTGCCGATTGCTCATCGCGGCGGTGCCGGAGTCCGTGAGCAGATCGATGTAGATGTCTTCGGACCGGAGCAGAAAGGTGTTGTACCCCGCATCCTGGATGGCACCCGTTCGCTCGGCGGCCGACTTGAGCCGGAAGGGCTCCACAACCTTGATGAAGTAAGGCTCCGGCGTATGGGTCGGCACGAAGTCATCGTGATACTCGGTGATGAAGGGACCGTCGAGCGCGAAGCGCGTCAATTCCGGGGCCGGCGCCTCGGTCTCAGGGGCCCGGAGGGGATGGGCGATGCGATACCGCTTGAGGTGCTCGAAGCTCTCGATCAGGTAGTCGATCTGCCGTTCGGTGTAACAGCGGCGCGGGACATAGACACCCAGCAGGTCGCACTCCCGCCCGGTGGCTCTCCTGTCCAACGGACGGGTGCGGATGCCGGAGACGAGATAGAACAAAGCCGCCAGGTTGGCGGAGCGCCACCTGTGATCGCCCAGGTTCGTCAAGCCGCAGGCTGGGACGCTCGGCGTGTCGATCACGACTCCCGACAATCCGAGCGGTCGATGCACCGGATAGCCAGCCTCCTCCAAATACCTGGCTAAGTAGTCCAGCTTCCGCCGGCGGAAGGACAAGTAGCTTTCGTCCAGCATGTCCCGGAGGCCTTGAGCCAGCACCTGCATGTCGCGACCGGCTTGACCGCCGTAGGTATGCAACCCTTCGTAGACGACGACCAGACTCCGGAACGTGACGTACCACTGCTCGTCGTTCGTGGCGATGAGGCCGCCCGTGTGGCAGCCGGCGTCTTCACGTCCGCTCAGGTACAGAATGTCACAGGCCTCCGCATAGCGGCGGACGAGATCCGGCAGCCCGCCGGCCGACGGCTGGTTGACCTTGTACAGAAAGGCGGCGGATGCCAACATCGACGCATCCAACACGATCGGCACTTCATATCGGCGAGCGAGCGCAGCGCAGGCCTCGAGATTCTCCAGCGAGAGAGGCTGGCCGCCGAACTGCGGGACGGTCGCGCCGACGAGCAGGAGCCGGACCTCGCCTGTCTTGAGTCTTTCCTCCACGCGCTCGACCGGGAGATCGGCCTTGAACATCTCCTTTGCGCGCGGATCGTAGGCCCCCTCCGCCAAGAGCGTCTCGGCGCGGAGGCCCAACGCCGCGGCGAGTGCGGCGAGCGTGCCCAGGTTGCCGTTGGTGAGGACGGTGTCGCCGGCTCGAAGGAGCCCGCGCAGGATCAGATGTTCGGCTCCTCGGCCTTGATGGGTTGGAACGGTGAACCGTTTCCCGAACACCTCGCGGCAGGTACGTTCAAGCGCGTAGAAGTTCGCGCTCCCCGCGTAGGCCTCGTCCCCAACCATGAGGGCGGACAATTGCTTGTCGGTCAGGCCGGCATTCCCTCGGGCGGTGCCGAAGTCCAGATACACGCGGTCGCGCGGCAGACGGAGCACGTTGTAGTCCGCCTCCTTGAGCGCCGCCACCCGGACGTCGTAGGGCACCTTCTGGGGGGTCTGCACCATCTTGATGCGGAACGATTCACCGACCGCCCCCGACGGCGCCGGCTCATCATGGGCTCGAAATGACGACATCTCGATGGACCTCCTTCATTCAATCATTGACTCGGTTCCCTATGATGGTTGAGGATGGTGAACAGATCAAGGGACAATCCGCCTTCCATGACTCCTTGGGGTTGCCTTCCGCTCATCCTGTTTCTGCTCCTGCTCATCCTGCTCCCTTTGGCCTTCGGCCATCTCTTTACGGCGGCGCTCATCAAGCTGAAGCTGGAACCGAGGACCGCCGTGCTGCTGGTGTTCGCGATCTTCGCAGGCAGCGCGTTCAATATTCCGGTGAAGCGGATCGCCCGGACGGAGACTTGCGTGGTGCACCCGTTCGCCGTGTTCGGGCTCTCGGGGTGGTGGCCGAAGCTCAGGCGAGTTCGCCGGGAGACCGTGATCGCAGTGAATGTCGGCGGCTGCCTGGTCCCGGCCGGTCTCGCCGCTTACGAGACGGTCTCTCTACTCTCGGAGGGACCGGAGATCGTCTCGGGGTTGCTCGTAGCTGCCGTGATGAACACGGTGGTGTGCTATTGGCTGGCCAAACCGATCGAAGGGATCGGCATCGCCTTGCCGGGGTTCGTCCCCCCATTCGTGGCGGCCATCGGCGCCTTGGCGCTTGCACCGGAGCAAGCAACACCTGTCGCCTTCGTCGCCGGGGTCCTCGGCCCCCTCGTCGGCGCCGATCTGTTGCACCTGCGCGACGTGGAGCGGATCGCGACCGGCGTGGCCAGCATCGGCGGCGCGGGCACGTTCGACGGTATCGTCCTGTCTGGCATCGTCGCGGCTTATCTGGCCTGAGACCGCCGGTCCGGAGACTTCAGCGCGGAAACGCTTCCTTTACGCCGCCATCGACGGGGAGAATGGCGCCGGTGGTCTTGGCGGATCGGTCCGAAGCCAGAAACAAAACGGCTTCGGCCACATCTTGGGGTAGGACTTTGACCTTCAAGAGGCTGCGCGACACGCAATAGGTTTCGATGGTCTCGGCAGGAATCCCATAGACCGCCGCCCGGGCCCGCCGGAGTTCGGCGGACCACAGACCTGACCCTTCGAACACCGCATCGGGATTGACGACGTTGACCCGCACGCCATACTCCGCTCCTTCGAGAGCCAGGATGCGAGCCAATTGGACTTGTGCCGCTTTGGAAGCCGAGTAGGGCCCGAAATGTTTGCCCGGCGCCAACGCGTTCTTGCTCGCCACCACGACGATATTCCCGCCGAGTCCCTGCCGCTTGAAGACGCGCAACGCTTCCCGACAGACCAAGAAATGCCCGGTCGCGTTCACCGCCAGAGTCTTATTCCAGTCCTCCAGCGTGAGCTGATCGACCGGAGCGCTCCGCGCAATCCCCGCATTGGACACCAGGATATCCAGCCCGCCGTAGACGAGGACCGCCTTTCGGAATCCCTCGACCACGCCGGCCTCGCGGGTGACATCCATCGCGATTGCGACGGTATTCTCCTCGCCGGACCGTGCGTTGAGTTCCTCGGACAGAGTCCGCACTCTGTCCCAATCCAGGTCGGTCAAGATCACCGAAGCCCCCTCCCGGACCAACAGATCCGCGATCGCCCGACCGATCCCGCCGGCCGCGCCGGTCACCAGCGCAATCCGCCGGGACAATTGCTTTTCCGGCGGCAAGAGCGTCAGCTTGAAGTTCTCGAGCGGCCAGTATTCGAACTCGTACAGGTCCTTGGGCGACAGGGATCGGTACGAATCGATCGTGGAAGCGTCGCGAATCACGCGCATCGTATGCCAGTACAGATCGTGCGTGATGCGGGCCGCCCGGCGATCCTTGCCTGTGGTGAACATGCCCACGCCGGGGACCAGGATAACCCGAGGGTGTGGATCGAGCATGGTGATGCCCGGCGAGCGATATCGCTCGAAGTACCGGACATAGTCGCGGCGGTAGCGTTCGACTGCTTGACCCACTGCCTGCCTGAGCGATTCCTGATCGCACGAGGGTGAGAGCCTCAGGAACAGCGGTTTGGCCTTCGTGTGGAGGAGATGATCCGGCGTGAACGGTCCGACCCGCGAGAGGGACTGTGCGCGAGGGGCGTTGACGAAGTCCAGCACCGATCGGCTGTCATCATAGTGCAGCACGACGCGACGGTCTCGGCTCACCGCGCCGCGCAGGATCGGCGCGAGGAGAACGGCCAGGGATCGGCGCTTGGCCGGCGCCGGCGTGACGAGCGGCGAAGCCGGCCGGCGGTCACGGCCCCCTCTGGCGCGGCGGATAAATCGTTCGGCCCGCGAGACGATCTCGATCGTGCGCAGATAGGCTTCCTTCGGGGTGTCACCCCAAGTCACCAAGCCATGCCTATCGAGGATGACGGCGGCCGTATCCGGCCTGCGCCGATAGGCTTCTGCGACCAGCTTGGCTAGTCGGAATCCCGGCCTGACATAGGGGATCAATGCGACATCATCGCCGTAGACGGTCCGGATCAGTTTTGCGCTGTCCGACGTATCCGTGAGCGCGCAAATGGAATCGGCGTGCGTATGATAGCCATGCGGCGCGGGGAGAAAAGCATGCAGCAGCGTCTCGATAGACGGCTTCGGCGCATTGGGGTCCAAGACGCAGCGGCCGAGGTAGGCGACCATCTCTTCATCGGTCATCGCGTCCCGTCCCATGAGGAGACACAGGTCGTCGAGGCGAAGCGGGGTGAATTGACTCGGCGTGATCGTCCGCATGTCCGAGCCGCTGCCCTTGATCCATAAGACCCGGATATCCCGCCCGCAATGGTCCGCTGTTTCGACCTTGGCGGACGAATTACCTCCACCCCAGAGCACCAATTGCGGTTCCTGTCCGATCGTCCGCGTGGCATACACCAGCGCCTCAAGCCCTTCCAGATGCGCGGCCTTTTCGTCACACCACCGGCTTTGCATGGCGTGAGTCTCCGGCGTTTCACATGGCCGCTGGAGTCTCCCTTGTGAGCACGGGCGGCGCAAGCCCGGAACCGGCCGCCATTCCGCCCTCGGCGAGCGATCAATAAACAATCTACTCCCGCCGGGCCTTCCTGCGACAGGTAGGGAAATTGCCAGGGTAAGATGACGAGGCTCGAGTCGGGGCTGCGCGGTCAAACCTGACAGTTGGATGTCTGGCAAGTCTCTGCCCGCCGAGGCGACGCGCATCGGACTGGGCAGTGACGGAACACGAATATTCCATGTATTGCATGCCCCCATATACGGGCACAGCAGGAAACGGGACGCCAGTATCTAGTGGCTTGTATAGGATCATAAAGCGGAGTATGGGTATCATTGATTCACCCGTTATTCAGAACCATTTCACAAGAACTGAACCGAAGATTCACTTCCTCGTTACCGCAAGTCGGGCTGAGTTCAACCAAGCTGAACCGAAGGCTCCTCATAAGACCATAGGTCTCAGAAAGGCAGGTGGGGAATGCTACGCATCCATGTCCTTACCTATGACACGTCCCTCTTCATCATCTGCGCGGCGTGCGGGCAGCGAACCCAGAATCGGTATCTTGGAGGCCACACGCTGGCCATCTCTTGCCCGCGCTGCCAGAAGGAGGCCGAGTGGAAACTCGAAGAGGTCTATTGGAGCGGGCTCCCGAAGCAAACAGAGAAGGACGTCGTCGCGGCGCCCGGCTACGCCAACCTGGCAAACACCAGTGGGTAGTGCCGTCACCTCAAACGAAGCGCTTCTTTGCGGTGCGGGCAGGGAGGAACCTATGAATCAGACCAAGCAGGCCGGAAACGACGCTCTGCCTCAAGCGCAGAGAGATCCACATCCGTGCGGTCACGGTCGTCTGGTCGACGAGTACCGGACACCGGATGGGAACGAGACCGGAAAGTTGATTTGCAGGGAATGTGGAACGGTTTTCGAGCCGCGATCGCAAGCGAAAAGAATGGAGCAGGCGAATTGAACCGCGACCGCGAGTCACAGATTGACGGAGCGCGCCCGGCCCAAGCGTGCGGACACGCCGGACGAGGAATCGACTTCTTCAACGGCTAGGCATCTGCTCGTCCAGCCATGGCCGAGACGGTTTTCTTGACCGACGGATATCCTGGCCCCCTTGCCGTGATCAGGCATGAAGGCTCACCTCCGAGCGAACGACGCCGGTCATGAGCGGAATCCTGAAAAAGAAAACAGAGACCGTCAGCCTACCGCGATCGTGCCGACGCCGTTCTGAAACTCGACCGTCGTGCCGAACGCGGCACACTTGGCTCGCATGCGGCCGCTCACGAGATCCGCTTCTTCTTCCCGCGCGAGCCGGACGCCGAAGTCCTCGATCCGAACCGGGTGCAGCCGGATACGGACGGCTCGACCGCGTTCCACATCGACCGTGAACAGAAACGACAGGTCGTTGCGCTCCTTGGGATCCACCGCATAATCGTCGATGAAATCCCCGGCCGAATAGAGAATCACCCGGCCATGGAAGAGCTCGATTCCTTGCGGCGTGTGGTTGGAATGGCCCCAGTAGAAGTCCGCGCCGAGTGAGACGACCTCCTGGGCCATGGCGCGCATCGCCGGGGAAGGAAAACCCCAATTCGGCCCCACATGGGCACTAACGATCACGAAGTCGGCCTGCTCGCGGGCCCGCGCGATCACGCCGGCCACGCGGGACCGATGGGGTTCGAGCAGACCGCGCCGACCGTAAGCGATGTAGTGGACGCCGGGTTTCTCAGGACCGGCCTCCCAGTCGGGTTCATTGTCCGTCACCGCGACTACCGCTAACCGACTTTCGGGCAAGTGCAGCCGCGCCGGGGCCGACGCTTCGTTCAGGTTCCGGCCAGCCCCGGTTCGCGCGATCCCCGCCCAGTCCAACAACGCCAGGCAGTCCAGCAACGCATCGGAGCCGTAGTCCAGGACATGGTTGTTCGCCAGGGTGACGCAATCGATTTTGGCGGCTTGGAGAAACTCGATCGCACGCGGATGAGCGCGAAAGTGGAACGCCTTCGTGAAGGGGCGCCAGGGCTGGCCACGGGCGCTGATGACGCATTCGAGATTGATAAGCCGGCGGTCGGCCTCCAGCATCACGGGCAGGACGTCGCCCCAGATCGCCGCGGGGGAACTGGCCGGATTTCGGATGATTGACTCATCCACCAACCGGCCCAGCATCACGTCGCCGGCCAGCGCAATCCGCATGCTGGCTCACTCCTCAGCCGGGGCTCGAGGATTGGACGCGCTGAGGCGCAGGAGGTGTGTAAGGCACGAACATTTTCTTCACGATCTTCTGGCCTTCCGGTGAGCGCGCGAACGTCACGAACGCGTCCGTCAATGGATCCGGGCGTTCGGCGGTCAGAAACAGGACCGGACGCCGGATGGGATAGCGCCCATCTTTTACGGTTGGTTCGCCGGGCTCGACCCTGTCGACGAGCAGGATCCGAATCGGCACCCCGTCTTCCAATGCCTTGAGCGCCTCACTCAAGGAGACATACGTCACGGCATTGTCCTGGCCCGACACGGTGCTCAGCGCTTTCTGATCCGACCGCGCGATCGTCCCGGCCGCGGCTTGACCTTCCTGGATCCCCAATGACGACTCAAACCCACGCCGCACGTTCCGGTCCGGTGGTCGATGGATCACGTCGACCTTTTTATCCGCGCCCTCCAATTCGGACCAGCGCCTGATCTTCCCGGTAAACAGATCCCGAATCTGGTCTTTACTCGTTTCCTTGACCGGGTTGGAAAAATTCACCACCACGGCGATCCCGTCCCACGCGATCGGCGTAGCCTTCAAACCCGGCTCCTCGTGATCCGTCACCGCAATGTGCGCGTCGCCGGACCTGACCATCTCCGCCGCCTTGAGATTCCTGTCCCACTCGAACTCGATCGCGGTGCCGGGGTGAGCCTTCTCGAACGCCCGGCCCAGTTCCTCGACCACCGGCAACTCCGGTCCATAGCCTGCGACCAGAATCCGGCCAGTGAGGCCGGCGCCTGCCCAGGGAGCCCCTGCCGACAGCAAAGCTCCCGCAACCAAGACGGCCAACGCCGTGTTTTTTTCTATCTTTCCGCGCTCATATCTCATTGGTTTCCCGCTCCCTTCGTTCCGCCAACTGACAGACATGCCCACTTATCTCCGAACCCGCGTACGGCATATTTGTTTACATTCTACAATATTTAAGAGCCTGTGAACGCCTCTAGGATTCGCCGCATTGGCGGGGGAAGGTACAATACCCGTATGTTGAAGATAAGGACATGCATTCTCAAATCAACAGGCCTGGCTGTCGCGTTCCTCGTCGGCGCCTCACTCACGCACGTGCGCGCCGCCACGACCGAATCCCCGACGGAGGCGGTACGGGCGACGATCAACGAGGTGATTCGTATTCTTGAAGACAAGCTCCTGCAAGCTGCCGATCAACGCACACACCGACGTCGCCTGCTGGAGGATGCGATCGGCAGGCGATTCGACTACACGGAGATGTCGAAGCGGGTCCTGGCCGCCGCCTGGAGCACCTTGAGCGAAGCCGAACGGGTCGAGTTTGTCGCGCTGTTCAGGTCGTTTCTTTCGGACCGGTACGCGAGCAAGATCGAGGGGTATTCCGGCGAACAGGTCGTGTACCTGGCCGAGCGGCGGGAAGGTTCCTTTGCGGAGGTCAGGACGAAGCTCATCTCGAGCAAGGTTGCGGTCCCGGTGGACTATCGCCTCATGACAAAGGACGGAAAATGGTACGCCTATGATATCGTGGTCGACGGCGTGAGCCTGGTCAGGAACTATCGCAGCCAGTTCACCAACATCATCCGCACATCCTCCTATCAAGAGCTGGTCCGGAAACTGCGCGAGCGGGATATCCGCGAAGAACGGAACCCGGCCGGATAGTCCGGGGGGATCCCGCCTTTCACGGACACCGTTCTCAGTCAGCCTCTGTGCTCAACTCTTGGACCGACCCGACCCAGGAAACTTTCTCAGCCCCATCCGCCCGGCCAGCTCATGCAACTTCTCGTGCACCGACTCGTTGTTGTATGTCTGGATATCGGCCAATGCCGCACAGAAATCGCTCAAGGCCTCCAGCCAGGCTTTCTGGTTTTCGGCGGTGAACGGCAGATCGCGGACCGCTGCGATCCGCGACGAGGCATCCTTCAATCTAGCCGCCGCTTCTTCGAGATGTTTGGGCACCGCCATACCCTTATGTCCCCCTTGCCCGGTTACGGGACCCGGATGAACGAAAATCGCGAACGCAGCGCCCGCGTGAGCGCGCCGACACCGCATTCGTTCCCGACCGTTTCCACCGCAAGGATCACGTCGGGGTCATCGAAGCTGACGACCGGGGCCTGACCTCGGACCGTCAACGACTCGATGACGGCTCGATCCAGTTCCTGCTCCAATTCCCGGCTGTGGAACGCTCCCGTGTGGCCGCGCCGTTCCACCCGCACGTAGAAGGTCCCGCTATCGATCACATCGGCATAATCCGCCATCATCTGCTTCAGTACGGTCGGCAGGTGTTCCACGGTGAAGGTGAAAAGCCGATCAATGGGAACCATCTTCGCCAGCGGACGCAGAAAACCCGGTTCGTTCTCTTCGCAGCGCCGGAGCTGTTCGAAAAACGCCTGCTGATCCTCGACGCGCCCGACCAGCACTCCGCGAAACTGCGTCCAACGGAAATCGCCGAATCGACCGAGCCGTCTCGCCAAATGGCGCTGCTCCTTGTCCTTGGCCGTGGCGAGCACGTTCCAGGGAAGGCCGGCTTCCTTCACCGAAGTCGCCGATGAGAGCGGTTCCGCCTGCTGAGTGATCATGGTGACCTTCCCGGACGACTCCGGACCACGAAGCCGATCAGCCCGCACCGGTGTGCCTTCAGCGCACCGGCGGCAACCTCCCGCTCCACATCTTCGATCGAGCGGCCGGACAGCACCGAGGTCGTCCATGCCTCGGTGACCTGGAAGCCGGGCCGAGCTTCTCCATCCCGCTGCTTAATGAGCAGCCATTGCCACGGGCGCTCTTTCATTCTGACGAGCGAGAACCGGCCGCGCAGCCTGTGCCCGTGCAAGCTGACATCCAGCGTTCCCGCCTTCCACATGGCCTCGGCCGACTGCGCGCCCTTTCCCCGACCTGCCGGCTCGAACCACCCGGTGTCCCATACCAGCACCGGCCCGGCTCCATAACGACCATCTTCGATGACGCCCTCAAAGTCGGCGTATGCCAGGTCGTGATCCTCGACCTCCACAGCCAATCGCTTGACTGCCGGATCAAGCGACGGTCCTTTTGGGATCGCCCAGGATTTGAGCGCCCCGCCGATTTCGAGGCGAAAATCATAATGCAGACGCGATGCGCGATGCTTCTGCACGTTGAAGATCGGCCGTCTCATCACTCGCAACTACAGCTTGTACCCGAACCGCCGGAGCAACGCTTTCCGTGCGACGATATCGGCTTCTTGTTCGATCCCTTTCGGCTTCATACCGTCCACTACACCGAGAATGCCCCGTCCCTGCGGGGTCTCCGCAAGGATGACATCCACCGGATTCGCCGTCGCGCAATAGATGTGACAGACCTCCGGCACCTGACGGATAACCGGGAGAACGTTGATGGGATAGCAATTTCGCAGCAGGATCAGAAAGCTGTGCCCCGCCCCCACTGCCTGAGCATTGGTCTTCGCCAGCTCGATCAACTCCTGATCCGTCCCGCTCCACCGAACGAGACAAGGCCCTGACGATTCGCAAAACGCGAGGCCGAATGCGATACCTGGCACCGCGGTGACGAGCGCTTCGTGCAGGTCTTCGACGGTCTTGATGAAATGGGCCTGTCCCAGAATCAGATTGATCGCCTCCGGCTTTTGAACGGCGACTGAAATGAGAGCCACCGCCATCGCGTTCCACTCCTCAGCGTGACGACTGCGTTTGATCGGATGGTTTGACGACGAGAACCGGACAAGGAGCCGATTGCGCCACGGCCGTGGAAACGCTGCCCATCGCGATGGCGGTCATGCCCGTCAGCCCGCGGGACCCGACGACCAGCAGATCATACCGGCCCCGTTTGGCTTCCCCGGGGATCGCTTCCGCAGGATGGCCGGAGACCAAGCGCGTCTTGACGATCGCACCGGCCCCCTGCATGATCTCCGCCGTTTCCTCGATCGCTCGGCGAGCCGTTGCGCGCCGGTTTTGGATGATCTCGGTCCGGACTTTTCGTGACTCGGCCGCAGCCAACCCCTGCCTCGCCGAGTCACCTTGATCGAACGGCCGAACCGCACTGAGCACCGTGACCTGTCCGACATCCGGCAATCCCGCCACCAACCTGGCCGCCTGCTTCGCGCCGGGAGATCCGTCGGTCGCCACGAGAACCTTGAACCTCTTAGCAGGCTCGACTTTGGCGGGAACCAGCAGCACCGAACACGGGGCATAGTGCAAAAGTCGCTGGGATACGCTGCCCAACATGAATCCCTTGGCCGCCAATAACCCTCGCATACCGGCCACAATCAGACTAGGCTGTATATCGCGCACACACGTCAGCAGTTCATAAATCGGCAGCCCTTCCCGGACGACGGCCGCGACATGTTGGTACGATGCCTTCAAGAAGCTCACGCCTTTTTCAAGGAACGCCTCTGCCGACGCTAGGCGATGCTTCCTGAGAAGATCCTGGCCGTAGCTTCCGACTGCCTCAGGAACGTCGAACGGCTCAAGGACATGAACCAGGGTCAGCCGAGTCCCGGGCGCATGGGGAAACACCTTTATCCAGCGAATGATCGTTTCGGCATAGCGAGATTCATCCAGCGCGACCAGAATATGCACGCGTCTACCCCTTCTCCCTTTAAGCCGACGATAAGCATCATACATGCCACAAATTCCCGGTCGCTCAGTGATTGGAAACCGCGCTCTGCGCCTCGCTGGCCGCCCAGCAGCGCGACTTGCCGACAGGCCCTCCGTTTTTTCCTCTCGGCACGAACTACGCTGTTGGTCCTAAAACGCCACAGATGCAGAATAGCGACTGTGGCAACAGGCCCCTTGATCAATGGGCAATTAGCCTTATCTAATCATCGAGCGGAGGTCTCGGTGAGAGGAACACTCTGAAGTATGAGATCGAGCGTAGAGGTGGTGTGCAGGCCCGGTAGGCCGGGAAGCCTAAAACCTCTCCAAGATCTCCACCTTGCAACTTAGCTCTCTTGACCCGCCTCCGCTCTATCCCGATCGATTTTCCTGCCCGAGTCGTCCGAGAGTGTCTCACCGGACGAGTGCATCCTCCATAAGTGGCACTGTGCTTTTGTTTGTGTTTGTTACAGCAGGCGCGGGCCACAATCCTTACAAGTTATAGATCACACGACGATCACAGCAGGTGTTTGAAGGGCATTTCTAAAATTGGAGGGGAAAAAAGGTGGGCCTGAGAGACCAAACAAAACCCAAAAGGCTCGCTCTTGTGTGAGCATCGGGTCCGTCGACTGGCCGGGATCCGATCCGGTAACCCTCCAGTCGCCCGCTTGGCTGGTTACCCCGCGCCTCCATCGACAAGGGCTCGGTTTTACGGCCGTGCCTACCGGCACCGGGGGTGGATAGCGCGTACCTTGGACCCTGATCCCGCAACTGGCACGGAAGCGGTGCTCGTCTGCACGTTGGCTGCACAAGAGCGAGTCATCAGACCACCTTGGTCGCCGGCCAGAATCAAGCTCCCGCCACCTCCTTTCGTTTTTAAGATAATCACGCTCGGGGTCGAATCAACCGCGCGATCTTGTGTGTCAGGTCTCTAACGGTGCCCCGTGAACCCGACTCCGGACACGCACACGAGACGTCTGTCGATCTTCACCCTCGCGCCGAGAAATTGTTCAACCAACCACGCGCCGGTCACCAGGTGATCCGTCACGACCGGCGCCAAGAGCCGACTCTCTCCCTCCGCCAATGCCGCAAACGGCAACACTTGATCCGCGGCGAACCGGTCCAGCGCAGCTCCCGTTTTCACATCCTCCAGAAGCTGCGTCGCCGCCTGTCTTCCGATCGACTCGGCGGTCCGTCTGAGGGCCCCGGCTCGATCCGCCCCCAGACGGACCCCGCCTTCCTCGTCGGCAAAGAGGGCGAGCGCCGCTCCCGGTTGGAGCGCCGTGGTATCGTCCCGTTCTTCGATCTCCGCGTCGTACCCGGCACGCACCAATACCTGCTTGGCCGCTCCGGCCATCCGCCGGCTGACCTTCCGCTCGACCAAATGCGAGGCGAGGGCGATCCCCCAGACGCGCCGGATGACACCGGCCCGTTCCAGTGTCACGCTCTGAAGGGGTACCGGCAGTGGAGCGACGGTCATGCGCAGGATGCCCTCCCCTCTCGGCACATAGCCCGGCCGCTCCATCACCACCGCGACATCCAGCCCCATCCGTTTCAACAGGGGCACCATGACGTATTGGAGATGAAAGACGGACGGGGCGAAATCCTGGAACAGCCCGCCGCGCAACTCGACCGATACCGGCGAGGGCGCAAACGCCAACACCGGAAGCAGAGCCAGACCCAGCATCGTGGTCGATCCGGCCGTCCCGATATCCCACACGTACCGCCGCTCTGTTTTCAGAGGCCCAGGCCGGAACCACAGTTCTTGCGAACCCGGGGTCAGACCCTCGACCGTCCCGCCGACCAACTCTCGAATCGCCTCGACGACACGGATGTGTTGCGGCCGGAGCCCCGGGTTCGGCCGGCGGACGCGGGCGTTGACCACGTGGACGGGACGGCCGGTGAGCGCTGCAAAAGCGACCGCCTGGCGGACGATCGTACCGCTGCCGGAATAGCGGGAACCATCGATTTCGATCATGACCTGAACTTGGTCGATCTGGTTTGTCTCGTTTGTTTGGTTGCTTTGGTTTGAACCAGATCAACCAGACAAACCAAATGAACCAGATAAACCAGTCACTCTCCGCTCAACGTCTTTCATCCGTGGGTCTGGCGCCAAGCAGCCGGATGGCTTGCTGCTTGATTTGTTCCTGGACGTTCTTGGCCTTGAGTTTGGCGAACTTCCTCGCCTGCCTCTTGGGCATGTTCTTGAAGCCGCCTTTCGGTTTCATACCTCCCCCCGGTAGGTGGAATTGCCAGGCCTGCACACCAATCCACCCGGATAGCGAAGCAATGAGTGGGCCCGGCCTGCCAGACCGGATGAATGCAGAGAAATGCCTTGAATTGATGGCCGCGAAGAGAGGGCCTCGCTGCCCTCTGCAAGAGTCTTTGTCGCGTTCCTCTACAGTCGGAACCCGATCACTGTTGCGGAACGCCTCTCGCTAGCGAGGTTCGGGGGTGTGACGGCCCGGTAGGCCGGGAACCGGATCGGCTGAGGCGCCGGCGTTAGTTCAACCGGCCGGCGCTGCCAGCAAACAGTTTCTCGGCTTCATCCCGCGCCGCCCGTTGCCGTCGATGAGCCAGAATCACCGGATCGATCCGCTCACCGCAGATCACGCACCGCAGTCCGGACGTCAGCGGATCGCCGGTGGACTCCTGAACCATCAGCCCGCCGCACCTCCGGCACTGATCGAGATCGACCGTCGTGTTTGTCGTTGCTTTGACCATCTTGTTACCTCCGTTTCACCGTTCCTGTTGCCGAATGCTCAATGACCCCATCGAGCCGAGAGGGCCGGGCATTCGCCTTTCTCTGACCCTCTTCGGCTTCTGGGGATCTGCTTTAGGCGGCTCGGTTCACCGCCATCCGCTTCTCTCCGGCAACCTGCTTGGCCTCGACTCTGTCGTTGACCAAGAGGCTCCACACCATCGTGACAACCGTGGCGAAGAGGCCGGCGACGGCCAAAAATCCGTCGATCATCGAACTCGTCATGTGGATTCACCTCCGATCATGTCGCAGGTCGCCCTCGAACGATCCTGCGTACGTTCGCCCGTTAGAGTCGCCGGTGAGCGAAAGGATTCGAGCAGCCGGCCGACTGTTCTGAATTCTTTCATCAATGCCTCAGCTACAGCCTCACTCCTCTCGCCTCGGGCCTCTGGTCTCAAGCGTATGTTCAGTGGTTCCCTTGGCACGAATGTCCACGTGCGCCGGTCTCGCGGTGATGAATAATGCCACAGAGCGGACAGGGGCCCTTTGAAGCGGTCAGTCCGAGGATGTTGGAATCTCAACGGCTTCGTCGTACCGACGACGACCGCCTGATGGCCTATAGCTTGCAGAACTTGCACATGGAATAAAAATCTTCATGGCCTGGCAACCGATCATCAAGTCTCGTCGCGACTGGGAGGTCGTGCCTCATCTCCATGACTACCGCGCGATCCGCTCGACCTTTTCCTGGGAACAAGCGCGACGCGAACTAGATGGGCTTCCAAGCAATCGGGGCCTGAACATCGCGTACGAAGCGGTCACCCGCCACGCAGACGGCCCTCGCGCCGACCAAGTGGCCTTGCGTTGGATCGGCAAGAACGGCGCGGTCAAGGACTATTCGTACCGCCGGCTCGACGAGCTGACGAATCGTTTCGCCAACGCCCTCCAGCGCCTGGGGGTCGGGAAAGGCGACCGCGTCTTTGTGCTGGCCGGCCGCATCCCGGAGCTGTACATCGCCGCGCTCGGCGCCCTGAAGAACCGGAGCGTCTTCTGCCCGCTGTTCTCCGCCTTCGGACCGGAACCGATCCGCGCGCGGATGGCGATCGGGCAGGCCAAGGTGTTGGTGACGACCGAAACCTTGTACCAGCGCAAGGTCGCCGGCATACACCGTTCACTCCCCGATCTCGAACATGTGCTGCTGATCGGCGACGACGGACGACAGACGGCCATCCCAGGCACCCAGGACTATCACCGATTACTCGAGCAGGCCGGCCCGGAGTTCACCATCGGCCCGACGGATCCGGAGGACATGGCGCTTCTCCATTTCACCAGCGGAACCACAGGCACTCCCAAGGGCGCCGTCCATGTCCATCAGGCGGTCGTCGCCCATCACATCACCGGGAAGTATGCCTTGGACCTGCACAAACACGACATTTTCTGGTGCACGGCCGATCCTGGTTGGGTCACCGGCACCTCCTACGGCATCATCGCACCGCTGACGAACGGCGTGACAAGCGTCGTCGACGAGGGCGACTTTGACGCGGAACGCTGGCACCGTCTGATTCAGGATCACCGGGTTACGGTGTGGTATACCGCGCCCACTGCGATCCGCATGATGATGAAAGCCGGTATCGATCTCGTCCGCAAGTACGACCTCACTTCTCTCCGCTTTCTCGCCAGCGTCGGCGAACCCCTCAATCCGGAAGCGGTCGTCTGGGGACAACAGGCATTCGGTCGGCCGTTCCACGACAATTGGTGGCAGACCGAAACAGGCGGCATCATGATCGCCAACTTCGCCGCGATGGACATCAAGCCGGGATCGATGGGCCGCCCTTTGCCCGGCATCGAGGCTGCGATCGTCAGGCGGACCGACACAGGCGCTGTGGATGTGATCGATGAACCCGGCATCCAGGGAGAGCTCGCGCTGCGACCGGGTTGGCCTTCCATGTTCCGATCGTACTGGCGTGAGCCGGAGCGCTACAAGAACTGCTTCGCCGGCGGCTGGTATCTCACCGGCGACCTGGCGAAGCAGGACCAGGATGGCTACTTCTGGTTCGTGGGGCGGGCCGACGATGTGATCAAGACCTCCGGGCACCTGATCGGCCCCTTCGAAGTCGAGAGCGTTTTGATCGAGCACAAGGCCGTGGCGGAGGCCGGCGTCATCGGGAAACCGGATCCGGTGGCGATGGAAGTCGTCAAGGCGTTCGTTTCACTCAAGGACGGAGTCGAGCCCAGCGAGACGCTCCGGCGCGAATTGCTGGGGTTCGCTCGCGCGCGGCTCGGCGCGGTCGTCGCCCCAAAAGAGATCGAGTTCCTGCCCAGCTTGCCGAAAACGCGCAGCGGGAAGATCATGCGCCGGTTGCTGAAGGCGCGGGAACTTGGCTTGCCGGAGGGAGATACGTCGACGCTGGAAGCGTAAAACAGAACAGCGCGTTCATTTGGTTCGTTTGGTTTCTTTGGTGAGGTTAGTTATTGGGTTCCCACCGGCGAACCAGACAAACCAAATAAACCAAACAAGATTCAACCCGATAGACAGCCCACTTGGGGCAGAGGCGAGCTTGGCGCGCGAACTCAACGAGTCACATGGCCGCGAACTGCTGCGCCAGATGTTGCGTATCCGGCGGTTCGAGGAGAAGTCGGCGGAGTTGTACAGTCTCGGGAAGATCCGCGGGTTTCTCCATCTGTACATCGGCGAGGAAGCGGTGGCCGCCGGAGCCTTGCCGGCATTCACGGAGGAGGACGCCGTTGTGGCGACGTATCGCGAGCACGGACATGCGCTGGTGCGCGGTACGCCGATGGGCTCCTTGATGGCGGAGCTGTACGGTAAGGCGACCGGCTGCGCGCGCGGCCGTGGCGGCTCCATGCATTTTTTTGACGGTTCCCGGCGGTTCTACGGGGGCCTGGCCATCGTCGGAGGTGGGTTACCCATCGCGGTCGGGCTCGCCCTCGCGCAGAAGCTCACCCCCCTCACTTCCTTCCTTAATAAAGGAGAACCCGCAAGAGGGGTCACCGCCTGCTTTTTCGGCGACGGCGCCGTCGCCGAGGGCGAGTTCCACGAGTCGCTCAACCTGGCGGCGCTCTGGAAGTTGCCGGTGCTGTTCCTCTGCGAGAACAACCTCTACGCCATGGGTACCGCGCTGGCTCGGCACCAATCCCAAACCGATATCGCGTTCAAGGCTCGCGCCTATGCCGTTCCGTCCGAAGCCGTCGACGGGATGGATGTGCTGGCCGTTGAGGAAACTACACGGCAGGCGGTGGACTCGGTGCGCCAAGGCAACGGCCCCTACCTTCTCGAATATCGCACCTATCGCTTCCGCGCCCATTCGATGTACGATCCCGAACTGTATCGAACCAAAGAAGAAGTCGCGACATGGAAACAGCGTGACCCGATTACCGCGTTCGAACGACGGTTACGCGAGGTGGGATGGCTCACCGACGCCGATCTCGAGCGGATGGAAGACGCCATCGCCGCCGAGATCGATGACGCAGTCGCCTTCGCGGAAGCAAGTCCCTGGGAGCCGGTCGAGGACCTGGAGAAGGACGTGTATACGCCGACTTCGTCGCCGGGCTAGCCCCTCACCTCGAGCCCATGGAGTTTTGCATGAGCAAAACGACATACCGCGAAGCCGTGCGCGCCGGCCTGCGCGAGGCCCTGGAGAGCGACCCGCGCGTGTTCTTGATGGGGGAAGACGTCGGACGCTACGGGGGGACTTACGCTTGCAGCAAAGGCCTGCTCGAGGAGTTCGGCCCGGAACGGGTGCGCGACACGCCGCTGTCGGAGAACACGTTCGTCGGCGCCGGCATCGGCG
>JBBIOW010000018.1:0-29533 GCA_037443165.1 Nitrospiraceae bacterium
GGTGGGAATACGATGGGCTTATAGTAGAAGGCGAGCGGAGCGGATGTCAATCTGAGGACGTGCCGATCGGCGCGTCATAGCAGAACGTCTTCAGTGGATCTGTCGCTACGGGTTCCACACCAAGCCGACAGGCGCGACCAGGCGTCTGCCGCAGCCGTGCGCATGTCGCAGCAAGCGAAACGGGCTGGCGTCCGTTGACCGCGCGAAAAAGCCTGTGTTAAGGTCAACCGCGTCGGTGTGGGAGAAGCAGCGTGTCCGACTACGTGGCCGAACAAATCGCCGCGCTGAAAGACGAAGATTGGGCCGTCCGCGAAGAAGCCGCGTCGGCCTTGGGCTCTCTGCGTGATGCGCGGGCGGTGCTGCCCCTGGTGGCCCTCCTTCGCGATTCTGATCGAGCGGTGCGCGAGGCGGCCATCGGCGCGTTGACAGCGATCGGAGAGCCGGCGGTCATGGTGTTGGGAGCCTGCCTCTCCGACCCGGAACTTTCGGTCCAGGAGGCGGCTTCCTCCATCCTAACTGTCATCGGCGATAAGCGGGTCATCGAGCCGCTGGTGAAGGCCCTCCAAAGCCCGGATTGGATCGTCCGGATGCATGCCGCCAAGGCGCTGGGGCGAACCGCCGCTGCCGAGGCTGCCGAGCCGCTTCTGCCGCTATTGCAGGACAAGGTGAAAGCCGTGCGCGAGGAGGCTGCCCAGGCGTTGGCCTCGATCGGGTCGGCCGCCGTTCCCCTCCTCTTGCAAGCGCTGAGACATGAGGATTGGCTGGTCCGATTGCACGCGGTCGAATCCCTGGGGAAAATGAAATCGCCCGCCGCCGTCGAGCCTTTGCTGTATGTGTTGTTCAATGACCGGGATGCCGCTGTGCGGGAAGATGCCATCCGCGCGCTCGGCGAGATCGGCGACCCTCGGGCGGTCGATTTCCTGATCATGGCCATGAAGGAACCCGGTTTGCGGTTGCTCGCGGTGGAAGCGTTGGGGCGGATCGGCGACGCCCGCGCTGTGCCGGTCTTGATCGAGGTCGTCAACGGGTCGGACAGGCCGGCCAGCAGCCGCCCGCTTGCCGGGTGCGGCGACCGGTGGGATGAAGAAATGGTCGTGATGGGCGCGGCCGTTCGGGCTCTGGGCCTCATTCGCGACGACCGAGCCATCCCGACCCTGGTTGCGGCGCTCCAGAACACGATCACCCGCGCCGAAGCGGCGGCCGCCTTGGTGCGATTCGGTCCAGCCGCCGTACCGTGCCTGCTCCCGTTGCTTGCGAAGGAACAGGACGACAACATCCGCTACCACGTGAAGGAGGCGCTCACGCAATTGGGATGGAGGCAGGGGCGGATATAGAACAGGCGAGAGGCGCGAGGCAATAGGCAAGAGGCGAGATGGCGGAAGGAATGAACCTCTGATTGGTCCATAGCCTCTCGCCCTTCGTCCATTGCCTGTCTCGTGAGTAGCATGCTATGCCGAAGGAAAGTATCGAAACCCTCGTTGCGGAGTTGGTGCACGAGGAAGACTGGCGCCGCATGCGGGCCACGGCGGCATGCCTGTCCGGCGGGCCGAGAGCCGTCCAGGCCTTGGTCCATGCCCTGGAAGCGGGCTCCCCTGCGCTGAAGATCGAGGCGGCCGGCATGCTGGCCCGGATCAAGGATCCGCGCGCCGGCGTGGCGCTGGTGCGATTGCTCAGGCACGAGGCCGAAGCGGTTCGGAGGGCAGGCGCCGCAGCATTAGAGCAGATGGCCGGCGTCGTGGACGCCGAAACAGCTTCCGCTCTGGTGCAACAACTCTACGAGGTGAAGGACGAGGAGACGCGCGCGCTGGTGACGCATCTCTTGGGAGTCATCCCCAACGCCATCGCTCCCCTGGGCGAGATGCTCAAGCACCCGGACGAAGAGGCGCAGGTGGCGGCCGCGACGATTTTGGAGCACCTGCTCGATCCGCGCTCGGCGGATGCGCTCATCGACGCAATGGGTTCGCCTGCGGTCCGCGACATCGCCGTCCGCACGCTCAAAAAGCTGAACGCGATCCGCGAGCGGATCGTTCGGGCGTTTGACGCCCTGCGGGAGGTCGAGGGCGCGAGCGAGCGGGAGGAAGCGCGCATGGCGACCGTGATCGATCTACTGGCCATCGGTCGCCCCAGTGTGGAAATTCTCATCGAGTACCTGCGTGACGATGACTGGCTTGTCCGCGAGGCGGCAGCGGATCTGCTGGGCAAGATCGGCGATGTGCGGGCGGTCGAGCCGCTCATGGAGCGGTTGCGTATGGACAAAGATACGGGGGTCAAGGAACTGGCGCTCAAAGCGCTGGGCCTGATCGGCGATGCGCGACCGGTCGAGCTCTACATCGAGGCGATTCCGATCCGGCCGTTGCGCGTGTTCGCGATGGAAGCGTTGGCCAAAATCAAGGACGTGGAAGTGCTGAAGCCTTACAAGGAGCTTTTCGATCGGCTGAAAACGGATCGCGACGGACTGGTCGCTTATAACGCCGGGCTGATTTCGGACAAATTGGCGGCGTTGGCGGGCATGCACGCCATGGAGCACGAAGAGCAGGAACATCATGCATAGCGAAGAACAACGATCTGATCGGGTAGAGCAGTTGATTTCCGCGCTGCGCGACGACAACGAAGCGCTGCGGGACCACGCCATCGCGAGCCTGGGACAAATGGGGTTGGAGGCCGTGCCCCACCTGATCGGTCTGATGGCCGACGAAGACGCGGTGATCCGGGAGGCGGCGACCAGTGCCATCGTGCGGATCGGCCCGGCCGTCGTGGATCGACTCATCGAGGCACTCGATGACGAGGAGTGGTCGGTTCGGGAACAGGCGGCGTCGGCGCTGGGAAAACTCAAAGATCCCAGAGGAGTCGAGCCGTTGATCAAGGCGCTGAAGGATAAAGACGGTGCCGTGCGGACGGCGGCGGTCTGGGCGTTGGAGCGGATCGGTGATTCGCGCGCCGTGCCCGGCCTGATCGAAGCGTTGAACGACAGTACGGTCCGGGAGGACGTCGCGCGGGTGTTAAAGAAGATCGGCGATGCCCGCGCAGTGGACGCTTTGATCGAAGGGCTGATGGGCAGCAACTGGATGGTCCGCCGACACGCGGCCGAGGCGCTCGGGAAGATCGGCGATCCTCGCGGTGTTGGACCCTTGATCGAGTCGTTGAAGGACGAGGACTGGCTCGTGCGCCGCAACGCGGCCGAGTCCTTGGCTCGGCTGGGGGACAAGCGGGCGATCGAGCCGTTGCTGCCTCTGTTGGAAGACGAGAACACGATCGTACAGGAAACCGTGGAAGGCGTGCTGACCAGTCTGGGCTGGAAGCCCGAACGTACGGCTTAAGCGATTCAGAAAGGACGAGTACCATGGCTGATGAAGCTCCCGTGAAGCTTATTCAGATCGGTCCGAAGAGCGGGGCCAAGAAAGACGGCTTCAATCTCGTCACCGAGCGGGTGGTAGCGGTGAATCCCGAAGCCAGGCAGATCGAGGTAGAACTGCTAGCCTATGACGGCAAGACCGTGGTCCTGGATGTGGCAGAAGAGGTTCTGGAAGACCTCAAGAAAATCAAGGTCGGCGATGGCGCGACCATCCGCGTTGTGGAGGAGGGCGGTAAGCGCGTCGCCAAAAATTTTAAAATTCGAGCCAAGGACCCGAATGCCGCCAAGGCCGATGCGATGTTGCTGGATCTGAAAGATTCGCACTGGCTAAACCGCAAGTACGCGGCCGAGGTCTTGGGGGAATTGAAAGATCCGAGAGCGGTGGGGCCGCTAGTCGAGGCGCTGACCGATGAAGTCGGGGACGTCCGACAGCGGGCCTACGATTCGCTGATCAAGCTGGGCAGCGTGTCGGTGCCGGCGCTGATTCCTTTGTTGGTGTCCGAGGAAGATGAGCTACGGCAGTCGGTGACGGAGATCATTCGCAAGATCGGCAAACCGGCGGTCGAACCCCTTGCGACGGCCTTGGTCGATGCGGACGACCGGCTCAAGAGCCGCATCATGAAGGTGTTGGATCGGATGGGATACAAGCCCAAGCCGAAGGAAGAGCCGGTGGCGGACCGGCCGAGGCTGACCAGTTCCTCCACCTGAATCGAAGCCGCGGGATCAGGAGGACGAACTGGGTTCCCGCTCGGGTCGGCCGACGGACACATAGTGAAATCCGAAGCCGGCGATTCGAGCAGGATCATACACGTTCCGCAGATCGATCAGCGTCGGGCGCCGCAGGGCGGTTTTCAACCGATCGAAATCCAGGTTCCGGAACTGGTTCCATTCCGTCACGATGATCAGCGCGTCGCATCCTTCCGCCGCGTCGTACGCGTCCTTGCACGGAACAATGCCGGGGAGCAGTTTGCTTCCTTCCTCGAGGGCGGCCGGATCGTAGGCGCGGATGACGGCCCCTTCTTTCATCAGTTGCTGCGCGATCACCAACGCTGGCGCCTCCCGCAAGTCGTTCGTGTTCGGTTTGAATGACAGCCCGAGCAGGCCCAGCGTCTTGCCTTTCACACCGCCGACCGCGCCCCGAATTTTTTCTACCATGCGTTGACGCTGCTGGGCGTTGACGCGCGCCGCCGCGCTGGCGATTTCCAACTGATAGCCCACCCGTTCGCCGGTCTGCACGAGCGCGGCCAAGTCCTTGGGGAAACAGGAGCCGCCGAAGCCGGGACCTGCGTGAAGAAACTTGCTGCCGATACGGTGGTCCAAGCCCATACCCTTGGCGACCACCTGGACATCTGCGCCGACCCGCTCGCACAGGTTGGCGATCTCGTTGATGAACGAGATTTTCGTGGCCAGAAATGCGTTGGACGCGTATTTGATCATTTCGGCTGTCGCAATATCCGTGACCACGAACGGCGTCTCGATCAGGTACAAAGGGCGATAGAGATCCTTCATGATCGCAATGGCTTGATCGCTGTCGGCTCCGATCACCACGCGGTTGGGCCGCAAGAAGTCTTCGATGGCCGAGCCCTCGCGCAGGAATTCCGGATTCGACACGATGTCGAAGCGATACGAACCGGACAGATTCGCCTTAATGACCTCCCGGAGTTTCTCGCCCGTACCGACCGGCACGGTGGACTTGGTCGCGATGACTTTGTAGCCGTTCATGTTCTTGGCAATGCCGCGTCCGACTTCTTCCACATAGGAGAGATCAGCTGAGCCGTCCGGGCGGGATGGCGTACCGACGGCGATGAACAGCACAAGAGCTTGGTCGACGGCCTTGGCGATGTCGGTGGTAAAAGCTAGGCGGTTCTCTCTCAGACCTTTGGCGACCAATTCGGTGATGCCCGGTTCGTAAAAAGGCACCGCGCCCTTCTCCAACATGGCGATCCGTCGGGCGTCGGTGTCCATGCAGGTCACGTTGACCCCGAATTCGGCGAAGCACGCCCCGGTCACCAATCCGACATAGCCGGTCCCGATGACGCTGATGTGCATGGTGGAAAGCCTCCTGAAGCTGAGCGATCGTGTCGCCCGATCGTCCGGCGGTCATGTCCAGGCCGACGGAGAGCGAGTATAGCAAAGCGGCGAAGAGCCAGCCAACGAATTCGTCTTCTTCATCGCCCATGTGCGGTGGATTCCATGGGCGTCAGGTTCCTCGATTGACACCCCTCCGAACCGTTCAGTAGAATTTCGACTTCGCAAGGACAGGAGGGAGGAGTCGCGTCATGGCACCGCAGACGGGAGCGATTTTGCGTCCTCTGGCGGTCATGATGAGCCGGGCGCTCAAGACGGTCGGCCCCGACGCGACTCTCCTGGAAGCCGCGAGACAGATGCGCGACGCCAAGGTCGGTGCGTTACTGGTGGGCGAACGGGATGTCTACCTGGGCGTCGTCAGCGAGTCCGATCTGGTACGCAAGGCGATGGCTGAGGGAGTTGATGCTCGCCAGACCCGCGTCCGCTCGGTGATGAGCAGCCCCTTGATCACGATTGAGATCGATCGCTCCGCGCATGACGCCAGCGACCTCATGGCGGAGAAAGGCATCCGCCACTTGGTCGTCACCGAAGAAGGCCAAATCGTCGGCATTCTTTCCGTTCGCGATCTGCTCCGGTATTTCAAGAACTGGGGGACGTTGTGATCCCTCATCCCGCGCCGATATCCGTTCGAACCCGACCGGGCAACTCGCTGGGTCCCGCAGCTACATGACCACGGGACCAGGTTCCCCTCAATCCTCTACGGTGCTGTTGCTGGTGACCGCGCTCATCTCCGGGGCCGTCGTGATGGCGCTGGAGATGCTCGGCAGCCGGTTACTGGCGCCTGTCTTCGGAAATTCCTTGTACGTGTGGGGCGCGCTGATCGGTGTGATCCTGGCGGCGATGAGCAGCGGCTATGCCTTCGGCGGGTGGTTGTCGGATCGACGACCTGGCGAGAAGGTCCTGGCGTGGCTTCTGCTGTTTTCCGGAGGCTGGACCTTTTTGCTGGCGTGGAGCGGGCATCCCGTCATGTTCAAGGTCGCCGCGCTGACGGACGACCCGCGATGGGGCCCCTGCTTGGCGGCCAGCTTCTTACTGGCCCCTCCGGCGTTTGGTCTCAGCGGGGTGCTTCCAGCTCTTCTCCGCCTCGCCGTGAAGGACATGGGGTATTTGGGGCGACATGCCGGGCGCATGATCGCAGTCTCGACGGTGGGGAGCTTAGCCGGAACCTGGGGCACGGCCTTCTTTCTTTTGTCCTGGCTTGGAACTCTGGCGCTGATCGGCTGGTTGGGCGGGATTCAGATTGTGCTCGGGTTTCTCTGGTTCGGGCGAGGGGTTGCGTTCAGAACACGGTCGCTTCTTCCCGTTCTCGGCGGGCTGTTCCTTCTGGGAGGATTGGTGGGCCTGGGCGGCCTGGCGATCTATCGTATCCAACTACTGCCGAAGCCCGTGTATCAGGAGGATAGTCCCTACCAGCAGGTCCGCGTGCGGGACGACGATGTGTTTCGCTATCTGATCCTCGATCGGACCTTCCATGCCGTGATGTGGAAGGCCGACCCCGTCACGCTGTTCTTGCCTTACAGTCAACTGTTTGTCGCGGCTCTTGCGCTCGTATCTGAGCCCACGCGCGGCTTGATTCTGGGGCACGGCGGCGGATCAATGGCGAAATGGCTGGCTCGGACCTGGCCGGATCTGGAACTGGATGTGGTCGAGGTCGATCCTGCCGTCGTGCGTGTCGCAGAGCAGTATTTCGAATATCATCCGCCTTCGTGGCACCATATCCATGTCAAAGATGCGCGAGCGTTCCTCCGCTCCACGGCAGCGACCTACGATGTGATCTGGATCGATGTCTTCGCCAGGCATATGGTGCCGTTCCACCTCACGACCACGGAGTTTTTTTCGGAAGTGCGAGCTCACCTGAAACCAGACGGCGTCGTCGTCGTCAATTTGGCCACATCGGGAGAAGGCGGGGATCGCTTGCGGGAGAGTGCCGTCGCGCAAACGTTGCATACGGTGTTCCCAGCCATCGAATCGTTTGGAGTGAAAGGCCCCTGGCGGACGAAACCTCAGGGCGCGCAGAACCTGCTCTTCTTCGCCGGAGCTCCTCTCGAGCGAATGACCTTCGAGCAATTTGTGAACCGGGTCAGCGCCCTTGCGGCGGACGGACGGCTTCCAATGGAAGCGCTGGCGTTGTTGTCGACACGCAAAACGGGTACCTGGCCGGCAGGTCTTGCCCTCACGGATGACTATGCTCCTTACGATCTCCTGATCGGACGCGCCGTCGATGACGGGGCACCGGGGCCTACTGGCTCATCGCAATCATATGAAAGCGTTGATGAAAAAATTGGTGCAGGCTCCGCGCCGGCTCGCTGGACAGCGGGTCGCAGGGCCTCCCGAACTACAAGCTTGCTTCCCTTTTCACCCCTATGTTATAAGGTGTGCCACTCGACGCAGTGAGATTTTAGTGTGTTGACGGCTAAAGAAGAGGATCGGCCTTCTGAGGGGTGAGTTCAACCATCCGTGGGCTTGGCGAGAGTTCTTTACTAACCTAATCACATCTCTTTTTCATGAAGGAGGTAGGTCATGGGCAAGATGATCTTATCTGTCTTTTTTGGCCTAGTCATGATTATGGCCGGCGCCTCGGGAGCCTTGGCTCACCAGGCTGGCGGCGTCGAAGTCGGCGATCTCGAAACAGGATCCGTGGTCGGTCAACCGTTCAAGGAGTTGGTGGTCGACGCCGAATTCCATGCGGTTGAGATCGGAAACGTCAAAGCCTGGTATCCGCCTGCCACGATCATCGATTTTAAGGCTCGTCCCGGTCGGCCGGTGCTGTTCAAGGTCACGAACAGTTCTTCTGCCGAGCATGGCTTCTTGTTGACGGCGGATGAGGCATTTGGCGCGCCGACGGTGTTGAAGGCTCAAATCGTGCTGAAGCCGGGGGAGACCAAATACATCGGTATCCCTACCAGCGACCTGTTCTACGCCACGACGGGCGTGACGTTGAAATATCGCTGCCATCTGCATCCGGCCCACGTCGGCGGGACCCTGCTGATGATCAAGTAAGATCCCGGTAAAACAGCCGGGCATGAAAAACCCCGTTCACTCCGGTGGGAGCGAACGGGGTTCTTTTTTGATTCGCAATCCGTACCGGCTGTTCAAGCCTGGCTCTGCGCTTCCGGCTGACAATCGGAAGGCGAGTCGAGCGGGATGTTTTGTGCTCCGGCCACCTTGCCCTCGACGATCAACAGAAGAAACCGGCTTTCGGTCGGATGTTGTTTAAATCGTTCCTGGACGACGGTATTGACGTCTACGACGATTTCATCATCGTCCCATTGCGTGCTGTTCACCACCCAGAAATGGCTGGTCGCGTCCGGGAAACGGGAAGTCACGAAGCGCTCGATGATGGAGCCGAGGTCGCCCGTGCTTGGCTCGGCCGGTGTCGCCAGCCACAGGGTCAACGCAGCAAAACAGAGCATCGTCCATTTGTGTCTCATGATTTCACCTCCGAGCGCCTGACAAAGTCCGTTCGGCCGGATGTTTCCATGGAGATATAATCGGCTGCCTGCCGTGGCGGCTTTGAAGGCAAACTCGCTTTACTTTAAAATTGTACTGCTCTGTCGATTATAAAATCCAGGAATATGCTGGTTCATGCCGCTGCGGATCGCCCGCGTGCACCAAAAGCAAATAGAAAGGCCTTCTCCTCTGCTGCAGAGGAGAAGGCCTTTGAAAGAAATTGCAAGACGGTGCGAAAAACCGTCGTGGGATGGAGGCAAAGGTAGGTTAATTGCGCACTCCGCTCCACGCCTTATTGGGATCGATTTGCTTGTCGGGATTGAGCTTTCTCGCCTTCTCGAGGAGTGCCTCCGTGGTCTCGGGATAGGCCGGATCAGGAACGCAACAGTTGTCGACCGGGCACACGGCAGCGCACTGGGGTTCGTCAAAGTGGCCGACACATTCGGTACAGCGATCGTGAGTGATGACATAAATATTGTCGCCTACCCCCTGGCCTTCGCCGACGTGGTAGCCTTTGCTCTCGGCATCGCTCCGGGTTTCGAAGATGGCCTCGTTGGGGCACTCCGGGAGACAGGCTCCACAGGAGATGCATTCGTCAGTAATCAGCAGTGCCATGACCCTTGCCTCCTTCCCGCGGTGTCAGATGTGCTAGAAAAGACGGATCGAACGTCGAGTTGAACAGGTCGCTTCTGCGCGGCCTTCTAAGATCACAAAAAGTATGCCATTCTAGTTCGCTGTACTTTTCTAAGTCAACAGCGGCCGGACTGTTCAGAAGACCTATGCGGTCGACAACGATGGGCCGTTCGGCCCAAGCCTCGCAAGCGAAATGTGTGCGCTTCCTGATTTGAGAGCAACTCGATGACTGATGCCGCGGGCTCCGATCCTCGTCAGAGAAAACAGCGTGCAGTCGTCCTGATCCTGCTCGCCGTTTTGTTGATTAGCGCGAGCTTGTTTCTCGGGAATCGCAAAGATTCCGATATTATTGTCGTGACGCTGCCGAGCGGGAAGCAAATCGAAGCCGAGGTCGCCGATACGCCCGAGAAACTGCTGTTTGGGCTTGCCTTCCGGGAGGGATTGCCCGAGGGCTCCGGGATGCTCTATATCTTTGAAAGTTCCGGTCCGCATCGCGTCCGCACGAAAGGGTATCGTATTCCGGTCGATATGATCTGGGTCAACGAAAGTCGCCACATCGTCCATCTCATCGAACATGCGGAGCCTTGTGCCGAAGATCCCTGCCCTTTCTATGGGCCTCCTCCTGAACACGTGCGCTATCTCATTCAGGCGACGGCCGGGCTGATCCGTCGCGAGCATCTCCAGACCGGAGCCGAGTTGAAGTTCGCCTTGCGGCTGTAGAATCCTCATGGCGCCCTCGGGTTGACGGTTGAGAAAGGGTTGAATGATGGGCGGGTTTCAATTCGTGGCGCGGGTCGACGAGATTCCTCCGGGTCGCTCGAAGGTCGTGATCGTGGACGAGAAACCGATCGCGCTGTTCAACGTCGATGGCACGTTTTACGCGATTTACAACGTGTGCCCTCATGAAGGAGGCCCGCTTGCAGAAGGGCGACTGAAGGGATGCGTGGTGTCCTGTCCGTGGCATGACCTGGCGTTCGACGTGCGGAACGGGCAGGGAACGGATGGGGGCGGATACTGCGTCGGCAGCTATGAAGTCCGTGTCGAAGGGCAGGACGTCTTCGTCGGCGGCCGGCGAAGAATCTAGTCGAGACGAAAACCATGGATCGGCAGAGCGAGGTGCTGGCGAGCGAGCGGGATCGAGACGCAAAGGTGCTCGCGTCTCGAGTGGACGAGCCGTTTCAGATTCATCTTTGGGAAGATCGGACCCGAGGAGAGCTCTGGATTCCTTCCTACGATCCCGCGGCGTTGGTCCTGGTCAGCGATGATTTTCTGCGGATCACGAGCGGCAATGCAGTCGATGCTGGTCGTCGAACTTTTGAATTCAAAGCGGTCGCGCCGGGTACGCACCGGGTGGTGTTCGAAAAGCGGATGGGCTGGAAGTTTACAGCCGAGGACCGGCGCGTGTTCCTCGTCCAGGTCCTTTCCGGGGCCGACCGTCCGGCGGGGCGATGATGCCTGACATCGGATTTGTCAACGGGCGCTTCATGCCGCTGGCAGAAGCCGTCGTTTCCGTCGAGGACCGCGGATTTCAATTCGGCGACGGGGTCTATGAAGTCATCCGTACGTACGGAGGCCGGCCGTTTCAACTGGATGCGCACCTCCTCCGGCTGGAGCGCAGCGCGAGGGCCATCGACTTGCCCTGCCCGCTCTCTCACGCCCAATGGACGGAACGGGTCGCCGATGGAATCCGTCTAGCCGGATATCCGGAGTGCAAGCTTTATATTCAGCTCACGCGAGGGCCCGCGCCCAGAGATCATCCGTTCCCGACCGGCGTCCAACCTACCGTGGTGATGACGGTCCGGGAACTGCATCCCTTGAGCGACAGCCTCCGGTCCGGCGTGGACGCGATCACGCTCCAGGACTTCCGCTGGGGCCGATGCGACGTCAAAAGCGTGAGTCTATTGGCCAACGTTCTGGCTCGCCAGCGCGCCAAAGACGCGGGCGCGTTTGAAGCCATCTTTATCAGGAACGGAGAGGTCACGGAGGGCGCGGTCAGCAACGTGATGATCGTGCGATGCGGCGTCCTTATGACGTCTCCGGAGGGAGAGCGCATCCTGTCCGGCGTGACGAGGGGTCTGGTGCTCGAACTGGCTCGCAAGGAGGGTCTCACCGTCCATGAACGCCCTGTGTCGGAAGCGGAGTTGCGAGGGGCCGACGAGGTCTTTCTGACCGGGACGACCATCGAAGTGTTGCCGGTCAACCGGATCGACGGGATCGCGGTCGGGTCCGGTCGGCCGGGACCTGTTGCGAATCTCTTGGGCGAGCGTTTTCGAGACCTGACGGCATAAGGGCCCCTTGCTTTGCTAGGGGTATCATGGTATTTTGCTTCCGCTTGAAGTGGGCGTCGGCCCACTTTTTTGTTTGCGGTGATGGCGGCGGCGGTCGCGGAGGGATATGTGTACGACTCCCAGCGCGTCGCTGAGCGCATCCGGGAGATTGCGTCTCCGATTCTCTGGGCGCTCGGCTTGGAGTTGGTGGACGTCGTCTGTTCGGGACAAGGTCCTCGCACGGTCGTTCGGATCTTCATCGATAAGCCGGGCGGCGTGACGTTGCGCGATTGCGAGCAGGCGCACTTGTCGCTCGGTCCGGCCATGGACGTGGCAGACCCTATCCCGCATGCGTACACGCTCGAGGTGTCGTCCCCCGGACTGGACCGGCCGTTGAAGCGAGTCGAAGATTACCGCCGCGCGATCGGGAAATCCCTCAATCTGAAGCTGAAGGCTCCTTACGAAGGTCGGTGGCGGATCACCGGGCGGCTTGTGAGGGTCGAAGATCACATGGTGGTGGTGGAGTTGGAGGACTCGACGGTTCAGGAAACAGTCCGGTTGGAGTTGGAGGCTATTGCTGAGGCCAAGCCCGAGGTCAAGTTTTAGGGTGTGCGAGAGGGCGAAGGTGAGCCATGAACAGAGAATTGATCGCGGTCATTGATCAGATCGGACGGGAAAAAGGCATCGACAAGGCAAGGGTGATCAGCGCCATCGAAGCCGCCCTGCAGACCGCGGCGAAAAAACGATTCGGGCAGGCCGAGAATATTCAGGTCGAAATCGACCCGAAAACCGGCGAGATCTCGGTCGTCTCGAAGAAAGTCATCGTCGACACGGTCACCAATCCCAAAGCGGAAATTTCACTCGCCGAAGCCCGAGAGTTCGACAGCGAGGCGGAGATCGGCGATGAGATCGGCTCGTTGATCGAGATGGACGAACTGGGTCGCATCGCGGCGCAAACGGCCAAGCAGGTGATCTTTCAGAAGGTCCGGGAGGCCGAGTGGGAGGCGGTTCAAAGGGAATATGCGACGCGGGTGGGCGATCTGATCAACGGGATCATCTTGGGCATGGAACGACGCAACTACCTGGTCGACCTGGGCAAGACAGAAGCGATCCTTCCCGTTCAGGAACAGATCCCCCGGGAAACCTACCGACGGGGGGATCGAGTCAAGGCGTATCTGTTGGAAGTGCGGCGCACGCCCAAGGATGTGCAAGTGATTCTGTCCCGCAGCCATCCTCAGTTCGTCGCCAAGCTCTTTGAGATGGAAGTGCCCGAGGTCTCTGAAAAGATCGTGGAGATCAAGGCGATCGTGCGGGAGCCGGGCGATCGGACGAAGATCGCGGTTGCGTCGCGCGATAAGGCCGTGGACCCGGTCGGGGCCTGCGTCGGCATCAAGGGGTCGCGGGTGCAGGCGGTCGTGCGAGAGTTGCGTGGAGAAAAGATCGACATCGTCGCCTGGACGTCCGATCCGCGGGTGTTCATCGCGGAAGCGCTCAACCCCGCCACCATCGAAAAGGTCGGGATCGATGAAGAGAAGAAGTCCGCGCTGGTCGTTGTCGCGGATTCGCAACTCTCGCTGGCGATCGGCAAAAACGGCCAAAACGTCCGTTTGGCGGCCAGGCTGACGGGCTGGAAGATCGATATCATCAGCGCGACCGAATACGAGAAAGAGAAAGCAGAGCGGGATAAGGAGATCAAGGCGGCCCTTGCGGAGGAAGCCGAGGCCCAACGGGAACAGGAAGAAGCAGCCCGGGCGAGCCGTGGCGCCAGTGTGGAGCCGGCCGCCGCCGAAGCTGCCGCGACGTCCGAAGCCGCAGCCGCGGACGAGGTCCAATAGGGATGGTTCGAGATGCGAGTGTATGAGCTGGCCAAGAAGTTGGGCATGGAGAACCGAGAGCTCATTCCCGAGTTGAAGCGGATGGGTATTGCGGTCGCCTCCCACAGCAGCACCCTCGACGACGAGACGGCGCAGCGCGTCATTGAAAAATTGGCGCCGAAAGGCAAACCCTTGGTCAAAAACGGCGCCAAAACCGCGGAGGCGGGCGATCAGATGGAGTCTCGGACGGAAAGAAGGGGAAGCCGTTCTCACAGGGAAGAGGCGAGCGCGGTGCTCCAGGCTTCGGCGAGGGAGACGCGGCGCGATTCAGGCAAGCCTGCATCCACGCGACTGCAGTCTTCGGTCGTCGAGGAGCCCCCTAAGCCCGACAAGCGGCGTATTCTGATCAAAAGGAAAAAGACCGAAGAAGCGGCTGCGGAAACGGTCTCGGGCACACCGTCGGACATTTCCGCCAAGCCTGGCCCGTCCCTGCAGGACGCGGCCCGAGCGGCCGGCCCTTTGCCGACGCCCGAGGTGACCGCGCCACCGCAGGTCGAATCCCAGATCGAGAGCGCGCAGCCTCCGACACGGACGCTGGATCATGCGCCCGCCGGTCCTCAGCCCGAGTTGCGCGAAGTCAAACCGGCTCAGCCGACGCCGGCCCCCGCTGTGGAGCCGCTCCTCCCCGTGGGGAAGAAAAAGAGTTTCTCGATCGAGACGCTTGAGCCCGAAGGAGTCGGGCTGAAGGATAAGCTCAAGAAAGTCCGCAAGCCCGGTCGGGCCCGCGAAGAAGAGGACGTCAGGTTTCGAGACGATGCGGCCCGCTGGGAGGACCTGCGGGCGATCCCCGTGCACAGGAGGGAAGACCGCTCTCGCCATGTTCAGCCAAGCTCCGTCGCCGAGATCACCAAGCCTCGCAAGAAGGGCGTCAAACTGACCGCCGGTCTGACGGTGAAAGAGTTTGCGGAACTGATCGGACAGCGCCCCGCCGATATCGTCCGGAAGTTGATGGAGATGGGACAAATGTTGACCTTCAATCAACCCATCAACCTGGACGCTGCCGTGCTGATCGCCGAGGAATTCGGCGTCAAGGCGGAAGTCTCGACGGAAAAAGCGGTCGAGGAACTGCTGGAGGAAGCGGCCGAAGGGATCGGCGATGAACGGTTGGAGCTGCGGCCTCCCGTCGTCACGATCATGGGGCACGTTGATCATGGCAAGACCTCGCTGCTGGACGCGATCCGTCAGACCAGAGTGACGGAGCAGGAAGCCGGCGGCATCACGCAGCATATCGGGGCCTACACGGTCCGTGTCAACGGCAGGCAAGTGACCTTCCTGGACACCCCAGGCCACGAGGCCTTCACCGCCATGCGCGCGCGAGGGGCGAAGGTCACCGATATCGTCGTGCTCGTCGTGGCGGCCGATGATGGCGTGATGCCGCAAACCGTCGAGGCCATCCACCACGCAAAGGCGGCCGGTGTGCCGCTTATCGTCGCGATCAACAAGATCGACAAGCCCGGCGCAAACCCGGATCGAGTCAAGCACGCGCTGTCTGAGCACAACCTGATTCCCGAAGCCTGGGGCGGCGACACCATCATGGTCGAAGTTTCGGCCAAGCAGAAAATCGGATTGGATACGTTGTTGGAGATGATTCTGCTCCAGGCCGAAGTGCTGGAGCTCAAAGCTGATCCATACCGTCCTGCCAAAGGAACCGTGATCGAGGCCAAATTGGATCGCGGGCGCGGACCGGTGGCGACGGTGCTGGTTCAAAGCGGCACGCTGCGCGTGGGCGACGCGTTCGTGGTTGGAACGCTCAGCGGCCGTGTCCGGGCGTTGATCACGGACACGGGCAGCAAAGTGCCGGAAGCCGGGCCTTCGATGCCGGTCGAGGTCATCGGCCTGCCCGGCGTCCCCTCGGCCGGCGACGCCTTCCAAGTCGTGAAAGATGAGCGCGTGGCCCGGGAGATTGCCGAGGCCCGGGCGCTCAAGCAACGGACTGCAGACTTGGCGGGACCCGCGAAAGTCACCCTCGATGATCTGTACGCCAAGATCAAGGAGGGAGATGTCAAAGAACTGCCTCTCGTGATCAAGGCTGATGTGCAGGGTTCCGCCGAAGCGTTAGCGGCTGCAGTGGAGAAATTCCCGGCCGGCGCCGTCAAGTTGCGCGTCATCCACAGCGGGGTCGGCGGCATTACGGAAACCGACGTGCTCCTGGCGTCCGCATCGCGGGCGATCATCATCGGTTTCAACGTGCGCCCTGAAACCAAGGCCGCGGCGTTGGCTGAGCAGGAAGGCGTCGACATTCGCCTCTACAGCGTCATCTACGACGCCATTGCGGACATCAAGGCCGCGATGGAAGGATTGCTCGAGCCCACGTTGAAGGAACGCGTGCTGGGGCGAGCCGAAGTGCGTCAGCTCTTCACGATCCCCAAGGTTGGTGTCATCGCCGGCTGCTATGTCGTCGATGGAACGATCACCCGGGCGAGCGCTGGCGTCCGGGTCGTGAGAGACCACGTAACCGTGTACGAGGGCAAGCTGGGCTCGCTGCGTCGATTCAAGGACGATGTGCGGGAGGTACAGCAGGGATACGAGTGCGGCATCAGCATCGAGAACTTCAACGATCTCAAAACTGGGGACATCATCGAGGCCTATACCCTCGACAAGGTCGCGGCTAAACTCTGAGCGAAGGTTCCGGTGTCTCCGCGGCGGCAGGCATGATCGTCGGACTGTGCACAGTCGAACTGTTCATTCCGGACGGCCGCTCTCTCAAAGCCAAGCGGCAAATTCTGGTGAGTCTCAAGGACCGGCTGCACGGCAAGTTTAACGTCTCCGTCGCGGAAGTGGGCGAGCAGGAATTGTGGCAAAAAGCGATCCTGGGCATCGCCTGCGTCTCAAACGAGCGGACCCATGTCAACCGGGTTCTGGATCAGGCCCTGAACGTCATTCGCGGCGTACCGGCCATCCAGGTCGTGCGTTCCCAGATCGAGCTGTTATGAGGTGGGCGGCGGGTGCGGAGGTGGATGTCCGCGTGAACGCGCGCCTGCGGACGGGGCGAAGCTGCTGGAGGCGGAGATGAAGACCGCGTACAAGCGTGCCGATCGGGTGGCCGATCAAATCCGCATGGAGGTAGCCGATATCCTGATGCGCAGGACGAAAGACCCGCGCCTGCGTTCCGTCACGGTGACGGATGTGCTGCTCAGCAATGACCTGCGCCTGGCCCGCGTCTTCGTGACCACGATTGTGGGAGAGGAAGAAGAGCGGGAAGTCTTCGCCGGACTGACTAGAGCCAACGGGTTCATTCGGACCGAGTTGGGGCGGCGGCTGGCGATCCGCCATACCCCGGAACTGATTTTCGTGAAGGATGTCAGCGGCCAGCGGGGGGATCGGGTGCTGCGCTTGTTGGAGAGTCTCCACGCCGAGCCGGAGCCGCCCCAGAGAAGCCCTGTGACTCGCAATAGTGATCCTGCCGATGCTTCCTAGCAGGAGATCCCTTGGGACCTTCCATGTCGCACAGCGCCCAGACATCTCGAGCCTGTGAAGTCGGCGACGGCGTCTTGAACGTGAATAAGCCGGCCGGGTGGACCTCGCACGATGTGGTGGCCAAAGTGAGGACCCTGTTACGGGAGAGCAAAGTCGGCCACGCCGGCACCTTGGACCCGGCGGCGACGGGGGTGCTGCCCCTGCTGATCGGGCGTGGGACGCGGATCGCCGAATATCTGCTGGATTGGGACAAAGAATATCGGGCGGTGCTGCGGCTGGGAGCGACGACTGATACCCAGGATGCGACCGGGGCCACGTTGACGACGCATTCCTTGGAAGGATTGACCGAGCAGCGAATCCATGAGGCGGTCGCGCGCTTTCAGGGACGCCTGAAACAAATCCCGCCCATGTATTCGGCCGTGAAAGTCGGGGGCGTTCCGCTGTATCGGGTGGCGCGAGCGGGCAGGATCGTGGAGCGCGAACCGCGGGAAGTGACCGTCTATGAAATCGAGGTGTTGGACGTCCGTGTGCCCGACGTGTCGTTGCGCGTGCGGTGTTCCAAAGGCACATACATGCGGACGTTGTGCGTCGACATCGGCGATGCGCTCGGGGTGGGAGGACATTTGCAGGCCTTGGAACGTCGGCGTGTGGGACCGCTCGTCTTGGAGCAAGCGGTCACGTTGGAGGATATCGCCCGTCGGCATGTGACGGGACGGCTGGCCGAATCTCTGCTGTCGCTAGACGAGGTGCTCCGAACGATGCCCGCAGTCATGGTGGATCAGCCCACGGCCCAGAAAGTCGTTCACGGGGCGCCGGTTCCGTTGCGGGCTGTTGTGGAATGGGAATCTTTGGCCGGAAAATTTGGCCAGGGAGGGCCGGTCCGGATCAAGGATCAAGCAGGGCGGTTGCTTGCGATCGGTGTCCTGCCGGTGAGGCAGGGCGCGACCGAGAGGGCCAACGATCAGTCTGAAGCAGCTCTGGCCATCCAGAAAGTGCTGGTCGAAGTGTAACACAATCGGGGTAGGCAGGAAGCAACGAGGGGGAGCGAGGACTATGGCATTGCTTAAGGAAACGAAAGCAGAGTTGGTTCGGCAGTATCGGCGGCACGAAGCGGACAGTGGTTCACCGGAAGTGCAGATCGCTATCCTGACGAACCGCATCGGCTACCTGACGGAGCATTTCAAGTTTCATAAGAAGGACCATCATTCGCGGCGGGGGTTGCTCAACTTGGTCGGCCGGCGACGGCGGCTGTTGGACTATCTGCGCCGCGTCGATGACGCCCGCTATCGGGCGGTTCTGGAGCGACTGGGAATTCGGAAGTAATCCCGGGCCCCAATCGCTTCCGCGCTTCGGCGCGTGTATTCACCGGCTGTCGCCACAGGTGAACACGGACATGCGCTCGCCTTGCGAAAATGATGAATGAGAAACGAGGAATTTTGAATGGAAGAGCCTCACTTCACTTTGAATTCCACATTCCCCATTCATCATTTTCCAATTGAGCGCATCTCTGTGGGCATCTGTGGGGCAGAGAACAAAGGAGACCTCTAGATGATTCACGCAGTGGAGCTGGATGTCGCGGGCCGCAGGCTGAGGCTCGAAACGGGACGCGTGGCGAAGCAGGCTGGCGGCGCCGTGTGGGCGTCCTACGCCGACACGGTCGTGCTGGCCACAGCCGTGGCGTCGCAGACCGTGAAGCCGGGGATCGATTTTCTTCCGTTGACCGTCGATTACCAGGAGAAAGCCTACGCGGCTGGCAAGATTCCCGGCGGCTATTTCAAGCGAGAGGGGCGTCCCTCGGAAAAAGAGGTCCTGACCAGTCGATTGATCGATCGGCCCCTGCGGCCGTTGTTTCCGGACGGCTATTACTTTGAGACGCAAGTCATCGCCTCTGTGCTCTCGGCCGACAAGACGGGTTCGTCGGACGTGATCGGCATCACCGCGGCGTCGGCGGCGTTGGCGGTCTCCGACATCCCATTCAACGGACCCGTAGCCGGGGTCAAGATCGGGCGTGTAGACGGGCGATTCGTCATCAATCCCGACCTTGATACGCTCGAGCGGAGCGACCTGCACCTGGTGGTCGCCGGAACTGCGGACGCGGTCATGATGGTGGAAGGAGGAGCCAACGAGCTGCCCGAAGCCGTCATGATCGAAGCGATCGAGCTGGCGCACGAGGAGATCCGAAAAATCGTGGCCAAGATTGTCGAACTCCAGACGCTGGCCGGCAAACCCAAGCGACCGGTGGTGAACGAACAGATCGATCCGGCTTTGGCGGAAGCCGTACGGGCGCTTGTGGCGGGCCCCATTCGCGACGCGATCCTCATTCCGAACAAAACCGCGCGGCAGGAGCGGCTGGATCAAATCCTCGGCGAAGCCATCGAAAAGCTCAAGAGCGACGATCCGAATCGCGAACGGCACGTCAAGCTGATCTTTCACTCCCTGGAATACAGCGAAGTGCGCAATATGATACTGGAAAAGGGCGTGCGGGCCGATGGCCGCGGGCCGGCCGATATCCGGCCGATCACCTGCGAAGTCGGCGTCTTGCCCCGCACCCATGGGTCGGCACTGTTCACGCGAGGAGAAACTCAGAGCCTCGCGGTCGTCACGTTGGGAACGGCCGAAGACGAGCAGCGGGTGGATGCGCTGGAAGGCGAATACTCTCGGACCTTCATGCTCCATTACAATTTCCCGCCTTTCAGTGTCGGCGAGGCGAGGCCGCTTCGGTCTCCCGGACGTCGGGAGGTCGGGCACGGCGCACTGGCGGAGCGGGCCCTCAAACCTGTCATTCCTTCCAAGGAGACGTTCCCCTACACGCTCCGGATCGTGTCTGACATCCTCGAATCGAACGGATCGTCGTCGATGGCGACCGTGTGCGGCGGCACGATGGCCCTGATGGACGCGGGGGTGCCGATCAAGGAACCGGTCGCGGGAATCGCCATGGGGCTCATTAAAGAGGGAGACCGGGTGATGGTGCTCTCGGACATTCTGGGCTTAGAAGACCATCTGGGGGACATGGACTTCAAGGTCACAGGGACCAAGCATGGTGTGACGGCCTTGCAAATGGACATCAAGATCGCCGGCATCACGCCGGCGTTGATGAGGCAGGCGCTGGATCAGGCCAGGGTAGGACGATTGCATATCCTCGTGCGGATGCTCGAAGCGCTCAGCGGGCCTCGGGCGAATTTGTCGCCCTTCGCGCCTCGCATTTTCACCATGAAGGTGAAGCAGGACAAGATTCGCGAAGTCATCGGCCCGGGAGGCAAGACCATCCGCAGCATCATCGCCGAGTGCGGTGTCAAGATCAATGTGGAGGACAGCGGCGTCATCTCGATCGCCGCCGTGGACGAGGCGTCGGCCAAAAAAGCGATGGACATGATCAACAAGCTGACGGAAGAGATCGAAGTCGGAAAGATCTACCTGGGGACAGTGCGCAAGATCATGGACTTCGGGGCATTTGTCGAAGTCCTGCCCGGAACCGACGGGTTGGTGCACATTTCACAACTCGCCCATCATCGCGTGAAATCCGTCTCCGACGAGGTGTCCGAGGGAGACCAGATTCTGGTCAAAGTCCTCGAAATCGACAAGCAGGGCAAGATTCGGTTGAGCCGCAAGGAAGCGATGCCTGCGCCCTCGGCATCCGCCGCGAAAGAGCCTGCCGCAGGATAACAAGACGTGTACAGAAAGCTCGTGTTAGACAACGGTCTTCGTGTGGTCACCGAGCGGATTCCGACCCTGAAATCGGTCACCATCGGGATTTGGGTCAATGTCGGCTCACGCGACGAACGAAAGGGCGAGGAGGGGCTTTCCCACTTCATCGAGCACATGTTTTTCAAAGGCACCCGGCGACGTTCGGCGATGCAGATCTCGCGGGAGATCGACGCGCTCGGGGGAGAGATGAACGCCTTTACCGGCCGGGAGACTACGACATTTTACGTCAAGGTGCAGGACCAGCAGGTCGAGCCGGCTCTTGAATTGCTCGCGGACCTGTTTCATCACTCCCGCTTCGATTCCAGAGAAGTTCAAAAAGAAAAACAGGTGGTCCTCGAAGAGATCCGGATGGTGCAGGACGACCCCGAAGATCTCGTGCAGGATCTCCATACCAAACAGGCCCTGGCCCGCCATCCGCTCGGGCGGCCGATCTTGGGACATGCGGCCACGATCAAGGCGCTGCGACGGCAGAACCTGCTGACCTATACGCGGCGACACTATGATCCGCGCCACACGATTGTCGCGGTAGCTGGAAATTTTGAGGCCAAGACAGTCGAGCCGTTGCTGGCCCGCTTCTTCGGCAGATTCAAAGCGACCGGCTTTCCGCGGCCCGACCGATGGCCGCCGGAAATCAAAGGCGGCGTGATCGTTCGGCAGAAGCCGTTGGAACAAGTTCATCTCTGTCTCGGGCTCAAGGGGGTGCCGGCGGGGCATAAGGATCGGTACGCGGCCCATGCGTTGAATGGGATCTTGGGCGGCAGCGTGAGTTCGCGGTTGTTTCAGGAAATCAGGGAGAAGCGCGGTCTGGCTTATTCGATCTATTCCTACCTCTCGACCTTTTCCGATGCGGGGACCCTTACCGTGTACGCAGCAACGAGACCCAAAGAAGCGCCGCGCGTGATCGAGTTGGTCTGCCGCGAGCTGAGTCGTCTGCGGTCTTCAGGCGTGGGGAAAAAAGAACTCGACCGGACCAAAAACCAGATGAAAGGCAGTCTGATGTTGAGCCTGGAAAGCTCGCACAGTCGGATGAGCAAGCTGGCCAAGGATGAGCTCTATCTAGGCCACCACACGTCCCTTGCCGACATGCTGGTCGAAATCGATCGGGTTTCGGAAGAACAAGTGCACCGCTTGAGTGGTGAATTGTTCGAGCCCTGCAGTCTCTCCATCACTGCACTGGGACCTATATCCAAGAATGCGATCCAACCGTCTCTCCTCTGAGAACCCTCCTTCTACCGAATGACCGACGCCGGTCGGTTTCGTGATCGGCAAGCTCGCTCACAAGAACTTGAGATTCCAAGCGTTTTTGATTTGGAGTCTCGGGAAGAGGTGGTCCAAAACATTCCCTTGACACCATAAAGGGATTTCAGTACGATGTCCGCGTTTTTCAGCGCAGAAAGGCTATTTCTTCAAACGCGCGGGGCGGGGACGAAACGAAAGGGGGTGTGAAACGCAGTTCTCGCGTTGAGGCGTTGTGGGAATTTTACATTTTTGGAATTTTCGTTTTCTGAAAGCAGCTCTTAATCGTTCTTGTCATCTATGAAGGAGGTATAAGGTATGAAGAGGGTCGTAGTCATAGCGGCAGTTGCACTGCTTGCCGGTGCTGGCTTGATGACGGCCGAGTTTGTGGCTGCAGCCGACGCTCCCAGCGCTGCAGGTCCCACGGAGCAGGTCGTCGGTGGAAAACCTCTGAAGGGTGAACCCGTCAAGACTTTGAAGGGGCGTGTGTGGGCGCAATGGGCGGACAACCCAGACACGGAGTTGTTGTTCGGGATTCAGTACTGGAACACCGGTGAGCCGGCGTCAGGTACTCCGGCGGGTCGTTCTTCCACCGATCTGGATGTCAAGCCGCCCGATCCGCTGTTCACCTGCTGCGCATGGGGTTTCACCGGCGGAACGGAAAAGAACAATCCGTACTCTGGCTGGTATCATGCTGCGACGACCGTCCGCCTGGCGGTGAAGGACAAGGCGCTTATGGACCAGATCATCAAGGCGTCCCAGGACCTCGTGGCGATGGAAGTGACCCTCGACGGGCGGACCATCACCGGATTCAAGGTTCTCAAATAAGTCGTCAGGACACTTTTTTGAGAGACGAGTTTTTATCGTTCATAGCCTGCGTTGAAGGAGGGATGCGATCATGAAGCTTCATAAGAAAGGCTGGGCCTTCATGGCTGCGTTGGCCCTGGTGGTCGGTGCGACGTCGACCGCTCTCGCGATCGAGGCATTCCAGGAGCGGTTTGAATGGGGAGATATGAGCAAGCCGACAACCCTCCAGGGACGAGTCATTATCCTGGATCCGTACGATGAGGCGGTGTGGATCAACATCGCGGTGTTCGGCGGCAATGCCGAGAGTGGATATTTCTGGCAGAAAATTCATCCGGGCAAGACCCTGAAATTCTACGCCGCGAACAAGGACGTGTGGGAGAAGCTGAAAGGATTGGCGCGCCCGCACGCGGGTCCGGCTGCCGCCAAGGAAGTGCCACCGGCAAGCAAGACGGCTTTGGTCGAGTTCGTCGCTCAGGAGGTTGAGCAGAACCATCGGGTGATTCAATCCGTCAAGGAACTTCCGGAAATCGCCGGCGCACCTGGCAAGACACTCAGCATTACCGCCCTCCGGCTCAAAGAATGCCAGGGGAAGAACGATTTCGACCCGGCGTGCTACAAGGCGAAGCAGAGACTTACGACTGCTCCGAAGGGCGCGGAAGCGGTGGCGATGCAGTATGACGTCCTGAGCCCCGACAAGAAGCCGCTCGCCGGATTGATTCCGTGGACGGCTCCTTATAACCAATAATCAAGGAAAATAACGCGAGGGTATGGCGGGAAAAGGCGGCACCCGGATCCGGGGGCCGCCTTTTTTATTTTTATTTGTGGGGACCGCGTGTGTCTAATCCGCCTTCTCCTGAAGCCGTCGCTGCAGATCGGCCAGGCGGTTCAAGGCGTCCAACGGGGTCATCGAAAACAGGTCCATCTGCTGGACTTCCTCGATAATGGGATGCGGCCGGGGCAGGCGTGCTGTCTCTGACGAGGCATCGGGGTCGGGGCTCGTGCCGACGACGGTCGCTGTTGGTTGTTCCAGTTGCACCAGGACTTCCCGGGCTCGGTCGATCACAACCGAAGGAAGTCCCGCCAGCTTGGCGACGTGGATGCCATAGCTTCGGTCCGCCCCGCCAGCCACGATCTTGCGCAAGAAGAGCACGTCTCCATCCCGTTCCTGTACGTCCACGCGGTAGTTCCTGACCCCCTCACGCTGATTCGTGAGTTGCGTCATCTCGTGATAATGCGTGGCGAACAAGGTCCTCGCGCCGAGGTGACGCCGGTCATGGATGTATTCGGCGACGGCCCAGGCAATACTGAGGCCGTCATAGGTGCTGGTGCCGCGCCCGATCTCGTCCAACAGGATCAGGCTGCGGCGGGTCGCGGAATGGAGAATATTGGCGGTCTCGATCATTTCCACCATGAACGTGCTCTGTCCTCCAGCCAGATTGTCCGAGGCGCCGACGCGTGTAAAGATGCGATCGACCACGCCGATCTTCGCCTCCGTCGCGGGCACGAAGCTGCCCATCTGCGCCATCAGCACGATCAAAGCCACCTGCCGCAGGTAGGTGCTCTTCCCGGCCATGTTCGGGCCGGTGAGGATCAAGAGCCGATTAGTCTCCAGATCGAGCAGTGTGTCGTTCGGCACGAACCCGCCGTCCATCTCCAGCCGTTCCACGACCGGATGGCGCCCATTGACGATGCGAATCGTTTCCCCCTCATCGACGATCGGGCGGACGTAGCGGTTGAGCGCGGCGGTCTCCGCGAGGGCGGCCAGCACGTCGACCAGCGCGAGCGCGGCGGCGATGGCCTGCAGGCGGGGTGTTTCACGGGCCAACTGCGCCCGAAGGCGCTCGAAGAGTTCCTGCTCGAGGGCTTTGACCTTGCTCTCCGCGCCGGTGACCCGTTCCTCCAACTCCTTCAGCTCGGGCGTCATGAAGCGTTCGGCGTTCACCAAGGTTTGCTTGCGGATGTAGGAATCGGGTACGCGCGAGAGATTGGCCTTCGTGACTTCGATGTAATAGCCGAAGATCTGGTTGTAGCGGACCTTGAGGGAGTCGATGCCGGTACGTAGGCGTTCCTGCGCCTCCAATCCGGCGATCCAGGTTTTCCCTTCCTTGCTGGCCTTGCGCAGCTCGTCGACTTGTGGGTGCACGCCGTCCTTGAAAATGCCGCCGTCGCGCCACATGACCGGCGCATCGGGCTGAATCGCGTGCTCGATCAGGTCGTGCACATCGCCGGCGTCGTCCCACGAGCGGACGAGATCGCGAATGAGCGGAGCCGAGAGCCGGGACAGGTGCCGCCGGAGTTCGGGCAGCGCCGCGACGGACTGCTTCAAAGCCAGCAGCTCGCGAGGGCCCGCCACGCCGAGCGAAAGCCTGCTGCTGAGGCGGCTGATGTCTTGCACACTTCGGAGGGCTGCCCGGATGGCGACGCGAGTCTGGAAGGCGTCCTTCAGTTCAGCGACCGCATCCAGCCGGGCGTTGATCGCGTCGCACGAGAGCAACGGCTTCAGAATCCAGTCCCGCATCAAGCGGCTGCCCATCGCCGTGACGGTCCGATCCAGAACCGCAAGCAGCGTCGTCTCTCCGCGCCGTTCGCCGCCGGTCATCGGCCGAACCAGTTCGAGGTTCTGAACGGTCACGCTGTCCAGGTGCATGTCCTGGCCGACTCGGCGGACCTGGAGGCGACGGATGTGTTCCAGACAGGCCGACGGCTGGGTCTCACGGAGGTAGCGCAACGCGGCGCCGGCGGCCTGAATCCCCAGTGTCATGGACGCGCACCCGAATCCCTCCAACGAACTGACGCCGAACTGTTGCTGGAGCAGCCGCCGGGCCTCTTGCAGGTCAAAGCGGGCGGAGGGCTGGGCGCAAAGGCGCGGTCCCTTGAGGCGCCCCACCCATGTTGCCCCGTCCGGCGGAGGCTCTTCGGGATACAGCAACTCCTTCGGCTCCAAGCGCGAGAGTTCATCGATCAGGGTCTCGGCCGCACGATCGCCGTGGAACTCCATCGTCCAGAATTCCCCGGTCGAGAGATCGAGCGCGGCGAGGCCGAACGAGGAGACGGCGGCCTGCGCGGAGCGGCGTGACAGGGTCGCGACCGCCGCAAGAAAATTGGACTCAGTAGGCGGCAGGAATTCCGTATCGATCAGTGTGCCCGGCGTATACAGGCGCACCACCTCGCGTCGCACGAGACCTTTGGCAAGCTTGGGGTCTTCCACCTGATCGCAAAGAGCGACCGTCCGTCCCGCCTTCAGAAGCTTGGCGATATACCCAGTCGCGGCGTGGTAAGGCACCCCGCAGAGCGGGACCGGATTGGCGCTGACTTTGTCCCTGGACGTCAAGGCGATCGACAACAGCCGCGAGGCCTCCTCCGCATCCTCGTAAAACATTTCATAGAAGTCACCGACGCGGAAAAACAGAATCGCATCGCGATAGCCGCGTTTGATTTCTCGATATTGCCGCATGAGCGGGGTCAGATCGGCGTCACTCATCGGAACGTTCCTCGAGAAATTCGGGGGCCGTTTGTCCGGAGGTTTTGTGCAGGGCCTTGTCCAGCGACTGGCGGAGCCGTTCCAGATCCACCTCGGCCTCCTGGAGCGCTTTGGTTTTCCGCCTCAGCTCGATCCGTCCTCGCACCCAGGCGGGGAACAGCAGGATGCCGGCGACCAGCAACCCGGTCGCGAAGGCGCCCAGAATGGGTTTATAAATCGGCGTCGAGGCGGAGCGAAATCCGAAGAAATAGCGGAGCGTGACCTCCTGTTCCTGGTTCTGGAGAAAAAACGCCAGGGAGAGCAGCAACAGGATGCCGACGAGAATGAGCCTGATCATGACCGACGCTTTCCGGTCTGCCTGCGCGGGGCGGACCGGCGCCCGCTCCGAGCCGCCAGGGCGGCCGTGAAGCCGGCTTTGAGTTTGCGATAGGTGGCGTCCAAATGTTCCGGCATGACCCTGGTCTCGGAGAACAACGGCATGAAGTTCGTATCGCCGTTCCAGCGGGGCACGATATGCAGGTGGACGTGTCCTTCCACGCCGGCGCCGCTCACCCGTCCCAGGTTCACCCCGATATTGAACCCGTCGGGTTTGATCCGCGCCCGCAAGACCTGGAGGCTGAGGTTGGTGAGCCGCATCAGGTCCAGCGCGCTCTCGTCCGACAGCCGTTCGGTGCTGTCGACATGGGCGTAAGGGGCCACCAGCAGATGCCCGCTGTTATAAGGAAACAGATTCATCATGACGAACCCGTGCCGACCCCGATGAAGCAGCAAATTCGCCCGGTCTTGCGAAGCCCTCGCCTTGGCGCAGAAGATACACCGGGCGGGCTTCGGCGATTGCCGGATGTATGCCATCCGCCAAGGCGCCCACAGCACCTTCATCCGGTTCGACTCCTCGACCGGACGCGGAGCTTTTCCGTAGCGGGACGGATTCTCCTCAACAACTCCTGCGAGATCGGGCCAGTCGCGCTCAGGTGCAGCGCTCTGGTCGCCCGTCCTCTGTGGGTCAGGCGGATCTCCAGCCTATCGTCCGGTAATTCCGAGCCGGCGCGCTCCGCCCATTCGACCACCGTGACCGTTTCGCCGTTCAGATAGTCCGAGAGCCCGGTCTGCGCGACGTCGTCCTGAGACTCGATGCGGTACAGGTCCGCATGGGCGAGAAGCAGCCGGCCATGATATTCGTGAACCAGCACGAAGGTCGGACTGCTGACCAGGCGGGCTGCTGCGCGAAGCCCCGCCGCGATCCCGCGGACCAGCGTCGTCTTCCCGGTTCCGAGGTCCCCGTAGAGGCCGATCACTTCCCCCCCGCGCAGGGCCCGGCCGATCAGGCGTCCGAGGCGATCCGTGTCCGCGACGGAGCCGGAAACAATCCGGAAGCCGTCTCCGGGCGAGGTTGCCCGCGCCGCGCTCGTCACCCGTCGGGAGAACAGGACCGAACGCTTAGCGTCGTGAAACTTGGACAAGGGCATGGGGAATCTGATCGATGACATCGCCGGCGAGCATGCCGGCGACACCCAGTCGGGCGGCCGCGAGGTCTCCCGCCAGACCGTGGAGATAGGTGGCGGCGCAAGCGGCGTCCCACTGTGCGAGGCCCTGGGCCAGCAAGCCGACGATCATGCCGGTGAGCACATCGCCGGTCCCGGCCGTGGCCATGCCCGGGTTGCCGGTCGGGCAGATGGCGACCGCGCCGTCTGGTCTGGCCACGACGGTCCTGGCTCCTTTCAACACCAGGACCACGCCCCGCTGGGCGGCGAATCGGCTGGCGATGCCGATGCGATCCGCGTTCACTGATTGCGGCGTCGCCTCTGCTTCCAGCCTGGCCATTTCGCCGGGGTGCGGCGTGAGAATCGGCGGCGTCTTGCATTCCCTCAATAAAGAGGCCTTGCCGGCCAGAGCGTTCAGGGCGTCGGCGTCCAGCACGGCGGGTTTGTCCATCTGCCTGATCAGGGTCTGGACCAGTTCGACCGTTTCCGGATGAATTGTCAACCCGGGTCCGATGGCGACCGCAGTCCTGGCGCTGATGAACCTCAACAGCCGGTCGAGGCCGGATCGCGCCAGCGTCCGTGCCTTGGTCTCCGGCATGGGCACGTTCATGGCTTCCAGCAACTTGGCTTCCAGCGTGTCGTTCACGCTCGACGGCGTCGCCACCGTCACCAGGCCGGCCCCCATCCGCAAGGCGGCCTTGGCGGCCATCGCCGCGGCTCCGGTTTTGCCGACCGATCCGGCGATGATCGCGGCATGGCCGAATGTGCCCTTGTGCGAAGACGGCGGACGGCGGGGAAGGACGCTGCGAATCGAGGCTTCGGTCAGAAGCGAGATGCGGCTCTCGACCTCTTCGGCGTACGAAGAAGGAATGCCGATGTCGACGATCCGCACCTGTCCCGCATGGTCGATGCCGGACCCCACGTACAGGCCCAGTTTCGGGAGTCCGAATGTGACGGTGAGAGCCGCACGGACGGCGGCGCCGAGCACGGAACCCGTGTCAGCGTGGATTCCCGAGGGCAAATCCACCGCCACCGTCGGCCGTTGGGCCTCGTTAATCGTCTCGATGGCTTCCCGATAGCTCCCTGTCACCGGCGCGGAAAGGCCGGTCCCGAGCAACGCGTCGACGACCACTTCGCTTTCGGCGAGCGAGGATTTGAGTTGATCGATGGACCCCAGCGTGCGCACGGCGGACTTCCCGGCCGTCTGGACAAGGCGGCGATACATGGTCCGTGCGTCGCGGGAGAGGTCCTTCTCCCCCGTCAGCAGAAACACGCGAACCCGCGCCCGCTTCTTCGTCAGCAGGCGCGCGACGACCAACCCATCCCCCCCGTTGTTGCCTTTCCCGCAGACGATGGTGACGGTCTTCCCGCTCAAGCGGCCGAGCACGTCTTCCATATTGCGGACCACGCCGGCGCCGGCGCGTTCCATCAACGTCAGGCTGGGCACGCCGGCCTCCAGGATGGTTCGGCGATCCAAGGCTTGCATCTGTTCGGTGGTGACGATCTTCATCGGAGGCAGGGGGTGAGGCGATCGGTTTGAAACCCGATCCCTCCTTGCTCGCCACTGGACTTTCGCCGAATTACGAGAGGAGCTGTTTCATCTCGCGCACGGCCCGTTCGAGTCCGACCAGGACGGCTCTGGCAATGATGCTGTGGCCGATGTTGTACTCGACGATCTCCTGGATATGGGTCAGCCGTTTCACGTTCCGGTAGTTCAGTCCGTGGCCGGCGTTGACTCCCAT
>JBBIOW010000019.1:0-29064 GCA_037443165.1 Nitrospiraceae bacterium
AAACCCGGACATTTCTACTTTGGGAGGAAGAGGACATTTCTAAATTGGGTTGACACAACAAGACACGCTCGCTTGCCCGCCCGCGTGCCCTCCTGTATGCTCCGGTCTGTCGTGAATGCTTAGGGGATGACCGGATAGGCGTCAAAACGAGAGCCGCCCGCCGATGACCGAAGCCAGGTACACATGACCGATCACACCGTCCTCAGAGAACTGCTGCTGATCTTCGTCGTCTCGATCGGCGTCGTGTTCCTGTTTCATCAGTTCCGGCTGCCCTCGATCGCGGGGTTTTTGGTAGCCGGCGCGTTGATCGGCCCGCAGGGGCTGAATCTGGTGTCCGATCTGACGCAGGTCGAGGTGCTTGCCGAGATCGGAATCGTCCTGCTGCTGTTCACGATCGGCATCGAGTTTTCCTTGGCGAATCTGAAGGCCGCCCGGCATGTCTTGTTGCTTGCCGCGCCGATCCAGGTCGGCGGAGTATTGATCCTGGCGGTGCTGGCCGGATGGCTGGCGGGAATTCCCATTCAGCAAAGTATCTTTTGGGGCTGTCTTTTCTCGCTCAGCAGCACGGCGATCGTGCTCAAGGCGCTCGCCGATCGAGGAGAGACGGATTCGATGCACGGGCGCATGACGGTCGGCATCCTGATCTTCCAGGATCTGGCGGTCGTGCCGATGATGCTGCTGACCCCCATCCTGGCGAGCCCTGCGGAGGACGCGGCGAAGACCGTGTTGCTCGCGCTGGCCAAATCGGCCGTGCTCGTCGGCGTCATCGTAGCGGCGGCCTGGTATCTTGTACCCAAGCTGCTGGAGCACATTGTCAGGAGCCGCAGCCGGGAACTGTTCCTGCTGACGATCATCGTGTTGTGTCTGGGCATCGCCTGGCTGACGTCCTTGAGCGGGCTGTCTCTGGCCCTGGGCGCCTTCATCGCGGGGCTGGTCATTTCCGAATCGGAGTACAGCCACCAGGCGATGGCCGAAGTGCTCCCGTTTCGCGATAGCTTCAGCAGCCTCTTCTTCGTGTCCCTCGGCATCCTGATGGACGTGCGGGTGGTGCTGGCACATCTATGGTTGGTCATCGGAGTGATCGCGGCCGTCCTGATCGGAAAATTTCTCGCCGCTGCCGTCGCCGTCCTGGCGGCGGGCCAACCCCCGCGTTCCGCGGTGTTGACCGGCGTCGCCTTGGCACAGGTCGGAGAGTTCAGTTTCATCCTGGCGCAGGAAGGCGAGAAAACCGGACTGCTGGCCGGAGAACCCTATCAACTGTTCCTTGCCGTCTCCGTCCTGACCATGGTGATCACGCCGTTTCTGATCCAGTGGTCGCCCCACCTGGCCAGACGGACCGAGGCGCTCCAGCGTCTACACCACCTGCTGCCGGGCCGAACGACGGCCCACCTCTCCCTGGCCGAGGGACGGCAGCTCAAGATCAAAGATCATGTGATTATCGTGGGCTATGGGCTCAACGGCCGGAACCTCGCTCGGGTGCTCGGCGAGACCGAAATTCCCTATGTGGCTCTGGATCTGGACGGCGATACCGTGCGGCGGGAATCCCGCCACGGCGTACCCATTTTTTATGGGGACGGGACGAACCCGAACGTGCTGCGGCACATGAAGATCGAAGAAGCCAAGGTGCTGGTGTTGGCCCTCTCCGATCCCTTTACGACCCGCCGGGCGGTGCAGGTGGCGCGGACGTTGAACCCCAAGCTGCACATCGTCGTCCGGACCCGGTATCTTCGCGAGCTGGAGGAGTTGCATCAATTGGGCGCGGATGACGTGGTGCCCGAGGAGTTCGAGACGTCGATCGAGATCTTCGCGCTTGTGCTTCGCACTTACAACATGCCGCAGGACTTCATCGTCCAGAAAGCGGAGCAGATCCGTCGCGAAGGTTATGCCTTGCTCCGGCGGAGCGAATTGCCGGAACTGGCGCACCACTTGCGGGGCGGGACGCTCACCGACGTGGAAGTGGAGACCTGCCGGATCGACGAGGACTCGCCGGCGGTCGGGAAGTCGCTCGCGGAATTGTCTATCCGGCCGAGGAGCGGCGCCTCGGTGATCGCCTGGACGCGCAACGGGCTCACGGAGTCCAATCCGTCGGAGAAGGTCCGGCTGAAAGCCGGAGATGTGGTAGTCCTGCTGGGGGCGCGGGATCAGATCCGGCGGGCCATCAGTCTTCTGGCTGAATCCAGGATGGAATGACCGCGTTCAGGGGCGGGCGCCGGTCATCAGCTCGTAGGCTTCCAGGAGTGTGCCCACCTCAATCACCGTGACCTGCCGCCGGGCGGCCAAGTCATACAGATCTCTCTCAGGTGTGCGGGCCTGACTGCGCGGGACCAGCACGGTCTTGAAGTGCGCATTGGCCGCGCCGGTGACCTTTTCCAGGAGGTCTCCGACCTCCAAAATCCGGCCGTCTCCCGTGATGGCTCCAGTGAGTGCGACATCGGGCCGTACAGCGTCGCCTCGCCACGCAGCCATCACGCCCACGGCCACGGCACTGCCGGCGCTTTCGCCGTCGATCACCGTGTTGGGTGCATGGTTCTTGATGACGACCGTCCATCCTCGCGGGTCTCGCCCGAGCGCGTTGGCCGCGGCGATCACGGCCAGTCGCGCGGCGTCTTTCCAATCCTGCCCGACGACCGAGCCGCCGCGAAACGACGATTCGTCGAACAGGATAGCGGGGCCGTTGAGCCCGGCATTCTGGTCGACCTCGATGACGACGTAGTGGACGGCGCCGACTCCCTCTTCAGTCGAGCTCACCGCCAGCGCCGGCACGGTGACGAGGCGATGCGATGATGCGGCGTCGGCTCCCCCAGGCTCGGCCCACATCATGCCGGCGACGGCGATCAATCCGACCCACCGTCGCGGCGGGCCTAAGGGTCGCTCCTCCCTCATCCAGCCAAGCTCGCCGTTCAGCTTCTCCATCGTAGCGTGACCGGCCCCTTGAGCGGATGGTCGAGGGGGCATCCGGTCTCCGCGGCCGCTAGATGGGCTGCTTTCAATTTGTAGTACCACTTGGCGGGCGCGTCGGCGTCGTCCAGCAACATGAGGGCGGGCTTGTATCGGAGGCCGACAGCTTGGCGTTCCATCGCGCGCTTGTCCTGGTTCAAGAAGATCGTGGCGAACAACCGGAACAGCGTCTTGGCGAACGGGACCCAGCGGAAACAGTTCCAGGCGGCGCAGAAGTCGATCCGGCATTCGTTCTCAGTGATGGGTGTGACGGTCGCCCGAGTGGACACCCACCACTTGCCGCACTGCACGAATTCATGCCGCAGGTTGGGGAGCACGAAGTCGATAGTTGTGGTGAGCGGGCCCCCGCCGGTCAGGCCGAGCAGTTTATAGGGGCCGCTGTTGCGCGAGGGCGCATGCGCGACCATCCGGAACCCGCCGGGAATCGGCTCGAAGGTCTTGGCCTTTTCGTGGATGCTTTTCCGGGTCCGCCACCAGGCGCTTTGATGCACGAACGGGCCGTGGGCTGGGTCCATCAGTCCGACGATGCCGTCGTCGATGGTGCAGGTCAACATGGTCGAGATGTGAAAAAGGGTGTAGGGCTCGGAAGGAACCGGCAGGCGCGGCACATCGGGCCGCGGACGGTTCGGCTCGCGGGCATCCGCCATGTAGACCCAGATGTAGCCATCCTGCTCCTGGCACGGGTAAGCCGCGACGCCGATTTTCTCGGTGTCGAGCGCTCCGTTCACGAGGGACGGAATCTGTTTGCAGCGCCCGTTCAGATCGAACTGCCAGCCGTGGTAGGCGCATTCGACACGATCCCCATCGAAGCGTCCGAACGAGAGAGGCATGCCTCGGTGCGGACAGAGGTCCCGGAGCGCAGCGACCCGGCCCTGCAGTGTCCTTAAGAGGACGAGCGGTTGTCCGAGCAATACCTGCGCTTTCATCTTGCCGGCGCGCACCTGAGAGCTGAGGGCGGCCGGATACCAAAAACCGAAAAGTGGGCCAGTGCGCGACGGCCTGAATCCGATCTCTGTCTCGGGGTTCATGGAGTGGGAAGATAGCTGCACGTGAGACGGGTCCGTGTGAATGTGGCGAGACACTTACGACGGACTATAGCGATCCATGTGTTCATGGTCAAGCCCGGCTGCGTTCGCGCCCGAAGCGAAAAGCGTTGTCTGGCGCATCGTTGCGCGGCGGCCGCCTTGACAAGGCGAAGAATCGGAGAATATAGTCAACATGCATTTTTTCGCATCGTTGTGTGCGGCACGCGCGTTGGTCGATCTAGAGAATGCTGAGGTGACGCCATGAGTACCACACAAGTCGAACCGGCCGCTGCATTGGCGGAGTTGGAACGCACGAAGCCCGACAAGGTGACGATTGTCTTGCTCAGCGGGGATATGGATCGCGCCATGGCGGCGTTCATTATCGCAACCGGCGCGGCTGCGATGGGCATGGACGTCACGATGTTCTTTACGTTCTGGGGGCTCAACGTCATCCGTAAACAAGGTGCGAGCACGACCGCGAAAGATTGGCTCCGCCGCATGTTCGGATGGCTGAACAAAGGCGGAGCGCACCGGTTGCCGCTTTCCCGGTTTCATTTCTGGGGCTTGGGCACCAAAATGATGCACAAGGTGATGCGGGACCATCGCATGCCCGGCATTCCCGAACTCATGCAGACCGCGCAAGATCTCGGCGTCCGCTTCATCGCCTGCACGACCACGATGGGGCTGATGGGGATCTCTAAAGAGACGTTGATCGACGGCGTGGATCAGTTGGCGGGCGTGACCACGTATCTGGCAGAAGCGAAACAGGGAAGCGTCAATCTGTTCATTTAGCTGATAGCGAGTAGCTTGTAGCGAACAGCCTACAAGACCAACGGTCTGCGCTTACAATTCGCTGCGCAGCTATTCTGCATTTGCTGAGGTGCGAGGCATGATCCAGGCCGACGTGAAACTTGATACGCTCGGGTATTTCTGCCCGATGCCGATCATCATGACCTCGAAGAAGATCAAGGAACTGCTGCCGGGCCAGGTATTGGAAGTTGTCTCCGATGATGAAGGCATCAAGAAAGATATGCCGGCCTGGTGCCAAACGACAGGACACGAGATGTTGGGCCTCGAGGAAGAGCAGAATCAATCCAAGCGGATTTACAAGGCCTTCATCAAGAAAACGAAATAACCCACCACACATCGCGCATCTTGAAGCCGGCGACCTTAGAACAGGTCGCCGGCTTTTTTATCGACAAGCAGTTCACAGCATCAAAACAGCTTACCTTCAACATATTCACAATATATTGTTGATTAATCGATTAAATCCCACCGTATATAGTAGTTTTTCATTGACACACAGGAATCACTTTGGTACAACGCGGCTCGATCATTCTTGCCGGATCAGCGACAAGCTGCCCAGCTAAGTCCTGAGAGGCCACCCGCTTGGGAGGCAGTCAAGGATGGCGAGCCAGGGTCGGCAGCAACGCACCTGCCTGTTGCTTCTTCTCAACGCAACGGTCCCGGCCGGATTTCTTCAGGTACCGCCCCCGGCTCTCCGCGGTCGACACAACCCGCGACATCAATCGGCGGCATCAGGGAACGGATGGGCTCAACCAAGGAGGTTTCCAATGGCGACATCTGCACCTGTCGTAGACGAACAACTCGAAAGGATTTCCAACGAGATTGCCGCCAAACTGGACGGAGGGCGAACCGGAGCGCTCTGCGATCCCGACACCGGTCAGCAGGCGGGGATCCTCGTGAGTTCTTTCCTGGAGAACGTCGCGGTCTTCGGTCACACCGGCGATACGCTGTCGCTCACCGATGTACGTCGCTTGCACCGTGCGGCCGTGCAGGCCCATGCGCGTCGTGCCCTCCTGTGTGTGCCGACCTCGACGATGATTCCCAATTCGGTCTTGTTGCTGGCGACGCTATCGAAGATCCGCATCGTGCGACTGCAGGAATCCGAGCCGGTGCTGTGGTAAGGCGGGTCGGGAGGGCGCGCTCTGGAGGCTCGTCATCCCGTCTCCGAGGAGGCCATCATGTCCGGACCGTATCGCTTGCGGCTCCTTCATTTGTTTGTGAATCGTCGATCGGCCGGCGCCTTCATTCTGTCGAGAAACGGCCGACTGGCGGATTTCGTCGGGTTAAGCGCCGACGACGTGGGCAGCGCGCTGGCTCGATTTAGAAACGGGTCCGGGTATCGGTATTTCTGGTATGCCTACACGAGGTCGCCCGCCGAGGCGTCCTCTCTCGCCGGCTATTGGTATCACCGTTACCGGCCAACCGATAATGTCGCACCTCCGGAGGGGACCGATCATTCCGATTGGCGATGCTCGATAGCCGGCTGTTCCGCCTGTGCGCTCACACATTCGGGCCACTAAGCCGGACTCTCCAATCGGCCAGCAACGTCCTCGTGCCTCGCCTTGACTTGGCTCCGGGACATCTTTACGGTAGCGTCTCCCTGACGATTGACGTGGTTCAGCCTGCCGAAGAGACGCGTCTTGCAATCGGTCGGACCGAGACCGCTCCTGTTGATCAATTGCCGCCAGCTCCTGACGCTTCGGGGCCCCGTTGGTCCCCGAAGCGGCAGGGAAATGAACGAGCCGGGGTTGATTCGAAACGGTGCCGTGCTGATCCGCGGGAGCACGCTCGAACTGGCGGGTCCGCAAGGCCGTGTCGCGCGATCCCGGGCGGCTCGTGCGGCCGAGTGCCTCGACCTGCGCGGCCGTATCGTGCTGCCCGGCTTTGTCGATTCCCATACCCATGCGCTGTTCGCCGCGTCCCGCGTGGATGAATACGAGGCCAGAATCCGCGGAGCCACGTACAGCGAGATCGCCGAAGCGGGCGGCGGCATCCAGGCCAGCGCCAGGCGGATACGATCGATGAGCGAACAGAAATTAGTCCGGCGGCTTACAGAGGTAGTCGGCTGGTTTCTCGAGCACGGCACGACGACCCTCGAGATCAAGAGCGGATACGGTCTTGAGCTCGCGGAAGAACTGAAAATGTTGCGGGCGATCAAGAAGGCCGCCCGTCGCGTCATGGGCGAGTTGATCCCGACGTTGCTCATCCATGATGTGCCGGCCCGACTCAAAGCCCGACGGGCGGCGTATCTCCGTCTCGTCGTCCGGCGCTTGATCCCTGAAGTCGCGCGCAGAAGGCTGGCGGAATGTTTTGACGTGTTTTGCGATCGCGGATATTTTTCAGTGGCGGAGGCACAGACTCTGTTGGAGGTCGCCGCTCAGGCTGGCCTGAAGCTGAAGGTGCACGCCGAGCAGCTCGCGCATACCGGGGCAGCCCGTATGGCGGCTGGATTGGGGGCCATCTCCGTGGATCACCTCGATCATGTGAGCGACGCCGATATCCGATGGTTGCAGAAACACGGCACGATCGCGACGCTCCTGCCGGGCAGCGTCCTGCACCTGAATTCCGGTCCCTATCCCCCGGCCCGCCGGCTGATCGATGCCGGCGTGCCGGTGGCGCTCGCGTCCAATTTCAATCCGGGCAGCTCGCCGACCCTCAACATGCAGATGATACTGGCGCTGGCTTGCTCTCAGATGCGGATGACACCGGCTGAGGCGATCGCGGCCGCCACGATCAACGGCGCCTATGCCGTCGGCCGCGGCGATCGTACGGGATCATTGGAATCGGGAAAACAGGCCGACCTTGTGGTGATGGACGTGGATGATTACCGGGAGATTCCGTATTACTTCGGCATGAATCACTGCATCATGGCGATCAAGAACGGGAAGGTCGTCTTTTCGAGAGACGCGTAGCGATCAGCCTTCAGCAGTCAGCTCACAGTTGACGGCTGAATGCTGAAAACTGTTCGGGGCTATGTCCATGGACCGAATCGTCGAATGTGTTCCCAATTTCAGTGAAGGCCGGAACCGGGAAACGGTTGCGGCGCTGGTGGCGGCGATCCGATCGGTCAAGGACGTATTTCTGCTGGATCAGGAGATGGATCATGACCACCATCGGGCGGTCTTGACCTTCGCCGGTTCGCCGAGAGGTGTCGCGGAAGCGGCCTTTCAGGTCACCCGCGCGGCGACCGGCTTGATCGACCTTCGCCGGCATCAGGGAGGGCATCCGCGTGTCGGCGCCACGGATGTCGTTCCGTTCGTGCCGATTCGCGGTATCACGATGGACGACTGCGTCGCTCTCGCGCGCGAAGTCGGACGTCGCATCGGGAGCGAGCTCAACATTCCGGTGTTTCTCTATGAACGGGCGGCCACCGCGCCGCATCGCACGAACCTGGAGGCCATCCGGAAGGGAGGGCTGGAGGGGCTGACCGAACGGATGTGTCACGATCCAGCCTGGCAACCCGATTTCGGGCCTCGGGCGCCCCATCCAACCGCCGGAGCGACGGTTGTCGGCGCGCGCGCCCCGCTCATCGCGTTCAACGTCAATTTGAGCACCGGCGACCTGGAAATCGCCAAGGCGATCGCCAAGAAAGTGCGGTTCTCCGGCGGCGGATTGCCCTACGTGAAAGCGATCGGGGTCGAACTTGCGAGCCGCCGGCTCGTGCAGGTCTCCATGAACCTGACCAACTTCGAGGAGACGCCGATCCACGTCGCGTTCGAAGCGGTGAAGGTGGAGGCCGAGAGGCGTGGGATACAGGTGGCTGGCAGCGAGATCGTCGGGCTGGTGCCGCAACAGGCGCTGCTCCACGCGGCTCAACGGTGTCTGGCATTGGAACAATTCGATCCGAGCCAGGTACTGGAAACACGGCTGGCGAACGCGATCGCACAAGACGGGTCGTCTTCGGAACAGGCCACGCCGACGCCTTCCGGCGACTGGGCCGCCTCAGTGACGGGTTTCTTGGACGCCGTATCCGCCGGTACGCCGACGCCGGGGGGTGGAAGCGTGGCGGCCCTGGCAGGTGCCCTGGCGGCGGCGCTCGGCGTGATGGGGTGCCGGATCGGACCGCCGCGGAGTAGCCGCGCTGTCGAGGAGCAGGCATCGCCGGTTTCGGACCCTGACATCGATCTCGCTCGAATCGAGCGCCGTCTCTTGGAGCTGGGCGACAAGTTGCGACAGTTGATGCAGGCCGACGCCGACGCCTATGAGCACGTGCTGCGCGCCTACCGGTTGCCGAAGACCGATCCGACCAGAGCCGAGGCCGTCTCGGCGGCCTTGCAGGCGGCAACGGAGGCGCCGTTGGAGACGGCGGACTTGGCGGCGGAAACAGCGGCGCTTCTGCGTTCATTGCTTTCTCGCGTCAAGTCGTCGGTCGCCACGGACGTCAAGGTCGGGTTGAGGATGGCGGTCGCGGCGATCGAGGGAGCGAGAGAGAACGTGGAGGTAAATATAAAATCACAAACAAATCAAGAGGTTGTTGGCCGGATCTCGGCAAAGCTCCAGGCCGTCGAAAGGAGCCTTGAGGAACTGAAGCGCTTGTGATACACTCCGGCCCTCGCAGTTCTACGCAGAGCGCGAAATCGACGGGTAGTTTTTCCCGGGAAGGAAGCAGACAGTCTCATCATGGAAATCAAGGTCTTCAACAATAACGTAGAAAAGGCGCTGAAGGTCGCCAAGAAAAAGCTGGCCGGAGAAGGGCTCTTCCGCGAGCTCAAGCGGCGCCGGTTCTACGAGAAACCCAGCGTACGCAAGAAGGCCAAGCAACGCGAAGCTCAACGGCGTCGGCAGAAGTGGCTCGCCAAGCGTCGAATGGACTAAGTCCCCCGCAGCCTTTTCCCTCCGCGTCGGTTTTTGCCTGTCGGGTTGGTCGCGCCTCCCGCGCTTTACGTTAGAATGCGTGACAAGGAGATCCATGCTGTGCTGCGCATCCTGCGGAAGGAAGCGCGGCAGTGGCAAGATCCCGTCGTGGGCGTCGTGGCCAAGGAATCCGGTCGCGACCCATTCCGAATTTTAATTTCCTGCCTGCTCAGCCTCCGGACCAAGGACCGCACGACCGCCGAAGCCAGCGAGCGGCTTTTTACCCTGGCCGCCGATCCGGCCTCCATGCTGAAGCTACCCAGGCGGTGCATCGAGCGGACCATCTATCCGGTCGGGTTCTATCGCACCAAGGCCAAACAGATTCATAGGATTTGCCAGCGCTTGTTGGATATCTATGGCGGCCGGGTGCCCGACTCGATCGACGAACTGCTCACCTTGCCGGGGGTCGGAAGAAAGACGGCCAATCTGGTTGTGACGGTCGGCTATCAAAAGCCCGGTATTTGCGTGGACGTCCATGTTCACCGGATCAGCAACCGCTGGGGTTACGTGAGGACGAACACGCCGGAGCAGACGGAGGAGGCCCTCCGGAAGAAGCTGCCGCGGCAATACTGGATCACGTACAACGACTTGCTCGTGCCGTTCGGGCAGAACGTCTGCCTGCCTGTCTCCCCGTATTGCAGCCGCTGTAAATTGACGAAGTATTGCGAGCGGGTGGGAGTGACGCGATCCCGTTAGGGGAAGAGGACGCGTTTGTTTGGTTTCTCTCGTTTATCCGGTTGAACCAAAAAACCGGACAAACGAGACAAACCCTAAACATGTTCAAATGAACAGCTTCGTTTCCGCATCGGCGGTAAGGCTGAGAATGGCGGGAAGGCCGAGGACTTCGTCCACGTTCTTAGCCACGGCGGCGGGATCGACACCCATGTATTCGAGGCCGGCGCTGCAGGCGATCAAGCGAAAACGTCCCACCAAGCGCGCCTCCTGAAACATCTCCGAAATTTTCGGAACTTTTTTCTCCTTCAGCAGCCGGCGGACCTCATCGGCCGAGCCCGTGTACTCCGGCGGGAAATCGATCTCGTCGATGTGCCCCTGAGCCAATTTCTTGATCGTCCAGAACAGCAGGATGACGATTACGTCTTTGCCCATCGCGGCGGCGGTCAGTCCCAAGGTGGCGACCTGATGGAGTTTGTCGTAGGTCGCATTGTGGGCGAAGATGACGAATTTCGGTTTCTGTTGCACGGGCGTTCCTGTCACGAGAGGAGCGGATTATACCGTCGGCGCTCAAACGTACTCAAGCTGTCGTCGTGCCGGTCACGGGTCCGATTCCGTCGGAATGCGCAAGCGATGGCGGTGGGCCGCCGAACGTGCTTCCGGATAACCGGCGTCGGCATGCCGCAGAATGGCAAGGGCGGGGTCGTTCGTGAGCACCCGCTCGATCTTTCGTTCGGCTTCCGGCGTACCCTCCGCCACTGTCGCCTGACCTGCGTGCAGGGAGTAGCCGATCCCGACGCCGCCGCCGTGGTGGAACGAAACCCAGCTGGCACCGGAGGCGGTGTTGAGGAGCGCGTTGAGAATCGGCCAGTCGGCGACTGCGTCGCTGCCGTCGCGCATGGCTTCAGTTTCGCGATACGGGGAGGCCACCGAGCCTCCGTCCAAATGATCGCGACCGATGACGACTGGTGCCTTGAGCCTACCGGCTCGAACGAGCTCGTTGATCCGCCGGCCCATTGCCGCGCGCTCGCCGCATCCAAGCCAGCAGATACGAGCCGGCAACCCCTGGAACTGCACCCGCTCTCGCGCCAGTCTGATCCACCGTTGCAGCGAGGCGTCGTGCGGGAAGAGCTCCAGCGCCGCCTCGTCCGTGGCCGCAATGTCCGAGGCGTCGCCCGACAACGCGATCCAGCGAAACGGCCCCTTGCCCTCGCAGAACAGCGGCCTGATATAGGCGGGCACGAAGCCGGGAAACGCATAGGCGTCGGTGACCCCCCGCTGAAACGCCATGGTCCGGATGTTGTTGCCGTAGTCGAAGACAATCGCACCGGCCTTTTGCATCGCCAACATGACCTGGACATGAGTCGCGATCGAATCCAACGCCCGCTCCACATACTCGGACGGCTTGGTCTGCCGCAACTGAGCCGCCGCAGCCAGAGAGAGGCCGGCTGGGATGTACCCGTTGAGGGGATCGTGGGCTGAGGTCTGATCCGTGACGAGATCCGGGATCACGTCGCGACGCACGAGATCGGGCAGGACCTCCGCGCAGTTTCCCACCAATCCGACGGACAACGGTTCCCGTTTCGCCTGGGCTTGCGTGACCCACGTGAGCGCCTCGTCCACCGAAGCGGTCATCCGGTCGCAGTAGCGGGTCTTGATCCGGCGTTCGATCCGGAGCGGGTCCACTTCGATGCAAAGGATGGCGGCGCCGTTCATCGTGGCGGCCAACGGCTGGGCGCCCCCCATGCCTCCCATGCCGCCGGTCAGGACGAATCGCCCCGCGAGATCGCCGCCGAAGTGCTTCGCCGCCGCCGCCGCGAAGGTTTCGTACGTGCCCTGGACGATGCCTTGTGTGCCGATATACATCCACGATCCGGCCGTCATCTGGCCGAACATGATCAGGCCCAACGCCTCCAGCCGGCGGAATTCCTCCCAGGTGGCCCATCGGCCGACCAGGTTGGAATTGGCGATCAACACCCGCGGCGCCCACTCATGGGTACGGAGGACGCCCACCGGTTTGCCCGATTGAACAAGCAGGGTCTGATCGTGTTCCAGGGTTTGTAGCTCGCGGACGATGGCGTGGTAGGCGTCCCAGTTGCGCGCGGCCTTGCCGGTCCCGCCGTAGACGACGAGATCCCGAGGGTTCTCCGCGACCTCGTCGTCCAGGTTATTCATCAACATGCGGAGCGCGGCTTCCTGTGGCCAGCCTTTGCAGGACAGCGTCGGGCCGCGCGGCGCCCGGATCATTTCTGTTTCTCCGTCTTGACCTGGGCTTTCACCCCGTTGATGAAGGCGTCGATGGCGGCGTCCACTTCCCCCGATGTCATGGCGCGGTCGTGGTTCTCGCTCTCGTCCACGATGTAGGTCTCGTTGTCTTTTTCCTGGCGGACCACCACCGTGTTCTCAGGGGTGACCTCGATCATCATGAACCACTCCCTGGCGCCTTTCCGAATGGAGACTTCTTTGGCGAAGGTGCCCGAGCTGACCGCCCCTCTCTTGCTCACTTCGACCTGCAGGTCGTCGCCCTCGGCGGCGGACTGGACAGCGGACAGGAGAAGCATGCCAGCCGATCCGGCAAGGGCGATCGACAGGAGAGTCGGCAAGCCGGTCGCGAGCGTCCGTCGCAGTGTTTGGAGGATCGGGCTCCGGTCGTTCATGATGATCTCCTTCGTGCGCGCATCGAGTCGGAGAGGACGGCGGTCAGCGCGCCACTCGCCACCAAGTCTCGAACCCGCTCGATGTCGGGCGCCAGAACCCGGTCCTGCATGAGGCGCGGGACCCGCTGTCTGATGAGCTCAAGAGTCCGGCGGCTTCCCACGCCGGCTTGCAGGGGCCGATGGAAGTCCACTCCCTGAGCCGCGCACAACAGCTCGATCGCCAGGATGTGCTCCGTATTGGACAGGATCTGTTTCAACTTCAACGCCGACCCCATGCCCATACTGACGTGATCTTCCTGGTTCCCGGACGTGGGGATCGAATCGACCGAGGCCGGATGCGAGAGCACCTTGTTTTCCGAGACCAATGCCGCGGCCGTGACCTGCGCCAGCATGAAGCCGGAGTTCAGCCCCGGGTTCGGGCTCAGGAACGGCGGCAGGTCGCCGTACTCGGGATTGATCAGACGCTCGATGCGACGCTCGGAGATGCTGGCTAGTTCGGTCATGGCGATGGCCAGATGATCGAGCGCCAGGCCGAGCGGTTGCCCGTGGAAATTTCCGCCGGACAACACCTCCTCCCGGTCGGCGAAGACCAGGGGATTGTCCGTGACGCTGTTCATTTCGACGCACAATATTCCACGGACGTAGTCGAGCGCGTCCCGCACCGCGCCGTGCACCTGCGGCATGCAACGGAGACTGTAGGCATCCTGCACGCGGGGGCAGTGCAGGTGCGAGACGCGAATCTCGCTTCGAGCCACGAGAGCCCGCAGATTCGCCGCGACGGTGTTCTGGCCGCGATAGGGACGCAGCCGATGGATACGCGGATCGAACGCCACCGGCGTCCCTTTCAAGGCTTCCAGCGACAGGGCGCCGGCCACATCGGCGGCGTCGACCAGGACCTCGCAGCGGCGCAAGGCCAGCAGCCCGACCGCAAGCATCGCCTGGGTGCCGTTGAGGAGCGAGAGCCCTTCTTTTGCTTCCAAGTGTAGAGGCTTCAAACCGACGTGCGCAAGCGCGGTCCGACCGGGGACGCGGCGCGAACCGACGAAGGCCTCGCCTTCCCCGAGCAGAATCAGCGCGAGGTGGGCGAGCGGGGCGAGATCGCCGCTCGCGCCGACCGACCCCCGAGAAGGGATCACCGGCAGGACCTCGCGGTTGAGCAAGGTCAACAAGGTCTCCGCGATCGCGGGCCGGACGCCGCTGTGCCCCCGCGCCAGCACGTTCGCGCGGAGAACCAGCATGCCGCGCGTCTCCTCGCGGCTGAGGGGTGGGCCGACGCCGGCGGCGTGGCTGCGGACCAGATTCAGTTGGAGCTGACGGATGTCCGACGGCGAGATGCGCTGATCGGCAAGCTTGCCGAACCCGGTCGTGACACCGTAGACCGGCTCGGGACGGGCCGCCACGCGCTTGACCACCCGGTACGCCGCCGCCATGCGGCGTTTCGCCCGGGGAGCCAGCCGGACCGGGCGGCGATCCAACACAACCTCGTAGAACGAAGCGAGCGTCAGATCTTCGCCGGTCAGCAGCAGCGGCTTCACGGCTGCGGATTATAGCCCGCCGGAGGAGAAGGAAAAAGTTCAAAGTACACCCATGACTTTTTCTTCGAGCCTTTGTTAGGATGCGCGCCCGATGGAAGCGCTGCCGTGGGATACCATCCTAGCCTGGTTGGCCGTTCTGTCGGTGGTTGGATTTATCGGGACCCTCATCGCCATTCCTTATGTGTTAGTCAGGCTCCCGTCCGACTACTTCGACATCCGCGTTCCGAGAACGTGGATGAAGGACCACCACCCGGTTCTGCGGATGATCGGGCTGATTGCCAAGAACGCCATCGGCGCGGTCTTTTTCCTGGCCGGCTTCGCCATGCTGTTTCTGCCTGGGCAGGGGATTCTGACCATGCTGATTGGCATCTCGTTGATGGATTTTCCGGGCAAGCGCCGTTTGGAAGCGAAGTTGGTCGGACAGCCGACCGTGCTGCAGGCCATCAACAAGATGCGGGAGAAATTCGGCAAGCCGCCGCTGACAGTCAAGGACGATCCCTAACCCTATCGACCAATTGAGATGCCCACGCTCTATCTGATCGACGGCAGCGCCTATGTCTACCGCGCCTTCTTCGCGCTCCCGCCGCTGTCGAACTCCAAAGGCCTCCAGACCAACGCGGTCTACGGCTTTACCACGATGCTGATGAAGATTCTCCGCGAGCACCGGCCGGACGGCTTGGCGGTCGCGTTCGACGAGAAGGGCCCGACCCTGCGGCACGACGAGTTCAAGGACTACAAGGCCCAGCGGCCGCCGATGCCCGAAGGGATGAGCGCGCAGATTCCGTACATCCATCGCGTGGTGGAGGCGTTCGGGCTCCCCGCCGTGCGACTGGCCGGCTACGAGGCGGACGATCTGATCGGCACCCTCTCGCGGAAGGCGGAGGCGGCGGGATTCGACGTCGTGATCGTCACCGGCGACAAGGATATGTTTCAGCTGCTGACGCGGCACGTCCGCATTTACGATCCGGTCAAGGACAAGTGGTACGGCGAAGAAGACTGCCGAGAACGGTTCGGCGTCGAGCCGGCCCGGGTCGTGGAGGTGATGGGGCTGATGGGCGACGCCACCGATAACATTCCCGGGGTCAAAGGGATCGGCGAGAAGACGGCGATCAAGCTGATCACGCAGTTCGGCAGCATCGAGGACCTGTTGCGGCGCGTAGACGAAGTGACCCCGCCGAGGACCAGAGCGTTGTTGATCGAACAGGCGGAAAACGCCCGCTTGAGCCGGCGGCTCGCGACGATTCAGAGGGACGCGCCCGTCGAATTCAATCCGGAACAGTTCGCCGTCCGGCCGGCCCATGGGGATGAATTGATCGCCCTGCTGAGGGAGCTCGAGTTCACCAGCCTGCTCAAAGCGCTTCAGCCTGCTGAGACCGCCGACGAGGCGCTCGGCTCCGAGGTCCGCAGGATCAAGGATTCGGCCGACGCGCGACGTTTCGCCGATGAAGTCGGTGAGGTGAAGCTGGTGGCGCTTCAGTGCGTCTGCAGCGGGCCGGCCGGAGTGCGGGCGATCCTCCAGGGCCTCGCCTTGAGCACGCTCAACGGCATGGCGGTGTTTGCCGCGCAACCCAACCCGGAGGCGCATCGCGCCGGTTGGTCCAGGCCCTTCCATCCTCTTCTGCAGCCGCTGGCCGATCTGCTCCAGAGTCCGACACGGGTCAAAGCGGTGCACGATCTGAAGTCGGCCTTGCTCGCCCTGGGACGGGCCGGATTGGATCTGCGTCCGCCCTGGTTCGATACGATGATTGCCGACTATCTGTTGAACCCCAATCGCCGGTCCCATTCGTTGGAGACAGTGGCGATGGACTTGCTCGGCTATCGTCTCGGAGCCGAGCGGCCGGCTGCCCCCCCCGGAGAGGACGCGTCGCGACAGTTGTTCGACGAGCCCGGTGGGGGTGAAGCCGAACAGCGGACGGCCGAGCGGGCGGCCGAATCGGCGTCTGTGATCCTCCGGCTTGTGCCGATACAGAAAGAACGGCTGCAGGAGGAAGGAAGTTGGCGACTCTTCGAAGACGTGGAGCTGCCGCTCGTGCCGGTGCTGGCCGAGATCGAGCGCAACGGGTTCCTGCTCGACGTGCGGGCGCTGGAGCAGCTCAGCAAAGAGCTGGAACGGGAGCTCGATCGGATGATGGAGGCGATCGCGAATCTCGCGGGAGGGGCATTCAACATCAATTCGCCTAAACAGCTCGCGGTCGTGCTCTTCGACAAGCTGGGGCTCACGCCGATCCGCAAGACCAAGACAGGCTATTCGACCGACGAAGACACGCTGACGCAGTTGGCGACCCAACACGAGTTACCGGCACAGATTCTCAACTACCGCAGCCTCAGCAAGCTCAAATCCACCTATGTCGATGCGCTCCCGCAACTTGTCAATCCCGAGACGGGCCGGCTCCACACCTCGTTGAACCAGACCGTGGCCGCGACCGGGCGCTTGTCCTCGACCGAGCCCAATCTGCAGAACATTCCCGTCAAGGGCGAATACGGCCTCCGGATTCGCGAAGCCTTCATCGCACCGCCCGGGCACATGCTCCTCTGCGCCGACTACAGCCAGATCGAGCCGCGCATCCTGGCCCATCTCTCCCAGGACGAGCGGTTGTTGCGGGTGTTTGAGCGGGGCGAGGATATTCACACGGCGACGGCGGTCGAGATTTTCCGGTTGCCGCCCGAGCAGATCACCCGAGAGATGCGACGGGCGGCCAAGACCGTGGTCTTCGGGATCGTGTACGGGATCAGCCCGTTCGGTCTGGCGCAGAACATCGGCGTCTCACAGACCGAGGCGAAGCAATACATCGACACGTACTTCGAGCGGTACGCGGGCGTGAAAGCCCTGCTGGATCGCACCATCGCCGAGGCCAAAGAGAAAGGGTACACCACGACGATCCTCGGTCGCCGACGGCCAATCCCCGAACTCCAGAGCGCCGATCCGACTCAGCGCGGCTTCGGCGAGCGCATGGCGGTGAACAGCCCGATTCAAGGCTCGGCGGCCGATCTGATCAAGGTCGCCATGATCAGCGTCCACAAACGGCTTCATGCCGAATTGCCCGGCACCAAGATGATCCTCCAGGTCCACGACGAGCTGATCTTCGAGACACCAGAGAACGATCTGGAACAAGCGAAGCAGCTCGTGAAATCCGAGATGGAAGCCGTGGGGCCCAAGCTGGGGCTCTCGGTGCCGCTGAAGGTGGATGTAGGGGTGGGCGGCAACTGGCGGGCGGCGCATCCCTGATATCATGCCCCCTTGCGGAGAGGTCATCTCAGTCTTGCCGGGCCGAGACTTCTGTCGCTTTCGCCCCATCCTTGCGCCATCCTCATTGTGACAAATTCCTTGTCAGCCCGGGCGGATTTGCTACAACCATAATCCATCCGCACCTCGCCTCATCACCCGGAGCTCTCGACTTGGTCTGATGGAAGACGCGGTCTCGCCAGCGTATCGTTCAGAGGTGGTGTGGGTCCTTGTCGTCGCTTCAGGCGTGTTGGCGATCGGAACGGCTTCCATAGATGCTCGGCGGGTGCCGCTGCTGCTGGTGCCGCTGTCGTTTCTACTGGCTGCGTACGGCACCGGTACATGCCTCGCGCGGGTCTACGGAGAGATCGACCGCCCAGCGCTGTGCCCGGCATCCAGGCTCGTCATTCGGTTGGGCGTCGGCATCGCCGGGCTTTCGTTCGTCGTTGCGGTGACAGCCATGTGCGGAGGGCTCTGGTTCGCCCCCGTGGTCATTCTTCCATGCGTTGCGGTCGGTTCGTGGAGTCTCGTTCAAACCGTCCGGAACCTAGCGCGCATAATTCATGAAGGCTTCTACTGCAACCGTCGGGACGCCGCTCCGACAAGCCTGCACGCGGCCTTGTGGCGTGCAGGGGGCGTGCTCACCGCTCGCTCGGTCGACACACTGTCGCAAGTATGCCTTCCTCCCTCCCGACTGTGCTTGCCCGTCTCGCAAGGCGTCTCAACGGTTTCGTGACGAACCCTCATGAATTGTGCGCGCTAGGACACGGTCCACACCTGGTGAGACCGGCCCTGGCCGGGTCCGTTCTGGGCGCCGCATGGCTCGTTGCCTGGCTGTGGGCGACAATTCCTCCGACCTTCTTTGACGAGCTGGTCTACCATCTGGTGATTCCCCAACGAGCGCTGGCGACCGGCCGTCTGGAGGGCGCGCCGTGGGTGTTCTACACCCTGATGCCGCACGCCTCGGATGTCCTGCTCGCCTGGGGAATGGCTTTTGCGGGAGATCTCGGCGCCCGCGCCACTCAGTTCTCGATGTGGATCGTCTGTTCACTGGCCGCGTGGGCGCTGGCCCACGCCCTTGCAGACTCTTGTGCGTCGGCTCGCGGCGCGGTCCTCGCGGTCTGCGCCTTGGCGGCGTCGCCGACCGTGTGGTTTCTGGCGACCTTGCCGTTCGCGGAACTCTGGCTCGCGACCGCCGTGCTGATCGGCGGCATCATCCTCGTCACACCGGACACCTGCTCGCGGTCTTGGCTCGCACTGGGTTTGCTCCTCGGATTGGCTGCGACGCTCAAACTCACCGGCTTGGTCTGGGTTGTCGCCGCGCTGGCCGCGGCTCTGGCGTTGCGGTGGACCTGGACGGACGCGCTGAAGGCGGGATTGGCGGCATGGGTCGCCGTTCTTCCTTGGTGGCTTCACGCCTTCCGGTCTACCGGGAATCCGGTCTATCCATTAGCCTATCGGTGGCTGGGAGGAAACGGTTGGAGCGACGACAGCCAGGCCCGCTTGCTTGCCGACTTGCCCTATGGATCGAGAAGCTTGGGACCGGAGGGAATCCTGCGCCTTCCCGTCGAGATTCTTCAGCACCCGGAGCGATTCGGGTCTGCATCCGACGCGGGCGCACTCGCGGTTCTTTCGACCGGTTTCCTCCTCGCCATGCCAGCTCTATCGAGGCTCGCTCGCTGGGAGAGCCGCTACCGACGCTGGAGCGATGCGGGAGCCGTCTTTGTGTTGATCGCCGGGACGTGCTGGGTGCTCACCACTCCGACCGTCCGATTTTTTGCTCCCGCGCTTGCCGTCGGCCTGGCCTGGCTCGCGGCCATCGGCTTACGCCTTCGAGGGTACAGCCAGGCGTTCGTCATGACGCTCGTCGTGTTCGCCGGCGCCTTGGGCACCCAGAGTTTTCTCACTCAACACGTGCAGGTCTTCTCTTCGGATCGGATCGCGCTGGGACAGGAAACACGTCACAGCTTCTTGAGCAGGAATCTGGAGCACTTCCATGCCGCAGAATTTGTCCGAGCCGCGTTGCCTCTGGATGCCCGCGTGTTGTTCATCGGGGAAACCCGGCCCTACCATTTCGCCCGTGCCGGAATTGCACCTTCGGCGATGGATTCCCACCCTCTCGCGCGATGGGTCGCGGAAGCGTCCTCCCCGGAAGCCCTCGCGGCCAGACTGGCGAGAGAAGGGATCACCCACGTGGTCCTCAATGTTCGTGAGTTCCATTGCCTGCACAAGTCTTATGGGTATCTCGCGTTTCGCGGGCAAGAAGCGGAAGAGCAGGACCGGCGGCTGAAGGCGTTGCCGAGGGCGCTGAAGCTCCTGTTCCAGCGCAACGGAGTGTATGTCTTTGAAGTACCGCGCCTGCAAGGGTGAGCAATCGACCGCCGATGCTCCCTAACGGGTACGCGGGATTTGTGGCGACGGATCCCTTCGGATCGGAAAGGCCGTTTCATTGATGACGACTCCGGAAGCGCGCAACCGTCCCAAACTTTCAGTGGTCATCCCCGTCTTTAACGAACGCGCGACGATTGAGGAAGTGCTGCGGAGAGTGAGCGCGGTTCCGATCGACAAAGAGATCATCGTCGTTGATGACGGGTCCGACGACGGAACCGCCGAGATCCTTCAACGTTTCGGCTCGCGGTCTTCGCACTCTCGCGAAGAACCGGACCGCAAGACGGATCCTGGTTCCTTCGAGCACGTCCGGATTCTGTTCCAAGAGCACAATCGCGGAAAAGGGGCGGCGCTCCGGCGCGGATTCCAAGCGGCGCGTGGCGAGATTGTGATCGTTCAGGATGCCGACCTCGAATATGATCCCCGAGACTATCTCCAGCTGCTCGATCCCATTGAGCGGGGCGTCGCGGACGTGGTCTACGGGTCCCGATTCATGGCCGGCCCGCACCGCGTTCTGCTGTTTTGGCATTACGTCGCGAACAAGATGTTGACGATTCTTTCCAATATGCTCACGAATCTCAACCTGTCCGATGTGTGGACAGGCTATAAGGCCTTCCGCAAAGAAGTGCTGGATCACATCCCGCTGAAAGAAGACCGGTTTGGATTTGAACCGGAGGTCACCGCAAAAATCGCCAAGGGCAGATGGCGGATCTACGAAGTGGGCATTTCGTATTATGGGCGCACGTATCAAGAAGGGAAGAAAATCACCTGGAAGGACGGTGTAAAAGGGATTTGGTGCATTCTCCGCTACAACTGGTTCTCCTGACGGGTATGCCTGATATCCTAGAAGGAATCGAGGATAGAGCCGGGCTTGTTTCCATGCTGGCAAGCGAGGCCGCCCGCGACAGTCGAGAAAAATTGTTCGAACGCCTATCATGCGGGCTAGGGAGGACGGGGAAAATGACAAGGGGGAAAAACGAAGCCGGGAGGGATTTCCTTAGGGGGCGTACAGCGCTTGCACGATTTCGCTCGTATTGAACAGCATCGCGTTCAACCGCGTGTACGCCGCGTGGCCGAAGAGATGGTCGCGGGGATTGGTGGAGCCGGTGCAGTCTTTGTAATCGACCAGCAGACACTGCCCGTCGGTCGGGCAGCGCACGGCACGGCGGGCGCATTCCAGCCAGCGTTCGAAGCCGTCGTAGGGTTCGGTCAGCTCCCAAAGCGCCTTGTTGGCCGCTTTGGCTCCTTCCGTCGCCGGCACCGCGTCGCTGCCCGCGACGGCCAGTTGCTGCACATAGTCGCCGCCCCAGGCGACCGGCATCTCTATGGTGATCTGAGGCAGCTCCATCTTGGCCAGCCAGGTCTTCCCGTCTGTTCTCAACACGCGATGATTCACCACGTGCAGGAGCTTGCCCAGGCCTGAGGGGTCCCAACCGTACCGCACCGGGGTTCCGAACGTGACGACATCCAAGGCCGCACCGCCCAAGATCCCGGTGAGGAGCGTGCCTTCCAGCCGGTCGAGGACAGCCGATAGGTCGGTCTGTTTGGTGTATCCCGCGTATCCGCGCAGGATCTCGAACACCCGCTTTCGCCCGACGATCGGAGAAGGCGTGAGGAGATTCGAGGCGAAGGCCAGCACCTGCCCGGCGTGGCCGTGGGCTTGAATCAGAATCCTATCTCCAGCCCCGAGTTGCTGCTCCCGGCACAAGGCGCGCAAGCGATCGAGGAACGCGCAGGCGGCGACAGCTCGACCGAGGTGGTGGTGCTCGCTTGACCAGAGCTCTCGCGCGCAGACAATCGGCGTCGACACCGCCCTGTTGATGGCTTTGCGGAACAGGTCCACATAGGCAGCGGTGAAATTGCCGGCGTCACCGGCCTGGTCGTCGAGCAGCTTCTTGGTCGACTCGTCGTTCGCGAACGGCGGCTTGAGACCAGTCCTGCCGCTCGGCAAGCCGTTGTCGCCTTCGCGCATCAGGGCCAACAGGGCGTCGACCCCGGAAATCCCCCGCGAATAGCCCCGTCTGAGACCGCCCGCTTCGTCCAGGCGCTGCACGCCGAAGAGGTCGCTTCCCAGAAAGGTCCCGTGAAAGAACACCACCACCCGCACCCCCGCTTGGCGCAGCTTGACGCCCAAAGCGGCCATCGCGTCTAGCCAGGCCGGCGAATCCGGCGGGGCTCCGGCCATCAGCTCGCGAAAGCCGACCCGGTCGCAGGGATTCTTGCGTGACATCTCGTCATGTTGAAAATTGTTGTCGATTGGCATGGTGGGATGTACTTACCCGAAACGTGCTCTTGAGTGCAACGGTCGAAAGGGAAGCAGGGACGCGCGGTTCAGCGAGCAGCTGCGGGGTTCAATTCCGGACTGTCCGGCGCGGATTGGGGAGCGATCCGGCTTTTCGGCATCACGGCGGTGGCGGTGCACGTGCCACCCGCCTCATCGATCTGACGGTCGACGATCTTCACCCCTTGGAGATATTCCCGCACGATTTCTTCGCGGGTCACTTCGATGTCCTGCTCAGCCTCTCGGCCGGTGCGTTCCCGCACCCGGTCGACGGCGTGCTCCTTGACCAGCACACGAATCTGTTTGGCCAAATCGGCCCGGGCGGCCAACTCCGACATCCGCTGACAGACCAGGCGCCCTTTGGACAGGTCCCCCTGACCCCGGCCGATCAGAAAGTGGTCAGAGGGATATTGACTCTGGGCGTGCGAGGCGTGTCCTTCGGATGGCGGCGTGCCGGTGTTGGATCCACTGACCCGGGGCCGGCTCGTCTGCTGCTCATGTTGCTGGAGCCGGTCGAATGACGTTTCGGCATGCTGGCGGACCGAGGACGGAGCCTGTGATGGGTCTGCCGCTCGGCTTTCCGAAAAGAAGAGCCAGCCGCCCAGCACCGCCGGGCCTGTCGCGATTATCAAGAAAGCTGGCCGTTGTGCAGCCAGCCGATCCAGCTTCATCATTTCGCTCCCCGGCTTCCATGTCCGCTCTTCCCTCCGCCTAAACCGCGACCCGGCAAGGGTGCCCCTGCGCGCGGGGTTCCGTGGGGGAGGCGTTGACCTGCTCCCGGCGGCGCGTGGAGGCGATCCAGTCCTGAGGGCAAACGACGTCCTTGTGGTGGTACACCTACATGGGGAGAAGGGAGTGACTTGGCGGCCGGCAGAGTTCCGCTCACCGTTGGTGGCGAGGGCGGTGCGGCCGGCGACACAGCCGGGACCGTCGCCGGAGTCTGCTGGAACATCCGCGGGAGGCTGCGGGACGGCATGCGCGGCGAACTGGGCGCCGGCTGCGTCTGCTGCGTCGCGGGCGGTACGGCCCCGGGGACCGATCCCGGGGGCGCCAGGAGGAAAGGATTCAATTGCATGATTGTCGAGAGCCGCCGTGACGCGCGAGGCGGACCAGGCTGAGGTGTTGCAGTCTGATGATCGGCCGGAGAAGAACCAGGCGCCGGCTGATGCAGAGGCGCCTGTGGAAGGTCGTTCAGCGTCGGTGGGGGTGTAATGAACGGGGTTGGCGCCGGCTGTTGCGGGGGCGCCTTGGCCGTAATCACCTGCTGGACCACTCGGACGTGCGGACTAGAGGGATTCAATTGCCCCGCATGCGCGACGAGCGCGTGGACTTGGGCCACGTTCACCCACGGGGAAAACCCCAGGAAGGGCGAAACAATCACCCAATCGGTCCAGGCTTGGGACACGAGCGCATTGGATTGCACCTTGTTGAGGAGCTCCTGCCGTTGCCGGCTGATTTCCTGGACCTGTTCCGGCGAGGTCGCTTCGGCCAACGCGTGATTCGCGGCGTCCAACTCCTGATGAAGCTGATCCACCTCCGCCTTGAGTGCGACCAACTCCTGCCTGGCCTCTTCGTTTTTGCGCAATGCCGTAATAGCCTGGACGACTTCCTCGCTGTCAACCTGCGCGGTGAGATCGACCCGGATTACAACCGTTTCACCGTCGAGGTTCGTTGTGACCTGCTGATCGAGCACCGACACGACGCCGGCTGTATAGGTACGGATTTCATCCTGTGTGACATCGAGATCGCGTACGACCGTCACGCTTTCGAGATAGGTCGCCACCTGTTCGAGCGCGTTGCGCTTGGCGGCCTCCGTTGCGAGCTTGATCGCGTCCTCGCGCGTGTCGCGATCGCCCATGCGGTACTCGCCGCTGGCCGTCACGATGCGGATTTCTGCCCGGGCCTGATCGTCGGAAAGGAACCATGAGAGGAGCAGGACGGCTGCGCAAAGGAGAGAGAGAGCTGATCGATGAGGGAAGAGAGAGCCCCTGGAACCCGTCGCCAAGGTCCGGCTGAGTGATCGAGTGGGCATGATCCGCACCCTTCCGGGGATGGATGACACGCCGGTGTTCTGTCCGTTGACGGTCCCGCCGACTTTCTCCCGCCCGGCGGCTCAGGCTTTCAGTCCGGTCCCAGTGCTCGCGTACAGCATAACACATCACACCGATCCGACGCCCGTGTCACAAGCCTGCGCCAGGCCTGCTTGCCTTCGCGGAAATTCGCGTGTTAACTTACGACGCTCCGGGTGGACGAACTGAAGACCTCAAAATGCAAAGGTGATGGTGCTATAAGGTGATGATTATATGATGATGGCAGAATTTGCTCGAAGCCGGGCCCTCTTAGCGGTTGCGGCGTTGTTGCTGATCGCGGTTTTTTCACACCAGAATTCCGCAACGGCTACGACAATAACGAATGTCCCCGCGGAAGCCGGCTCAGTAGGAGTTTCCCATCCGCCGACGGTTCAGACCGAACACGTGATCCTCTTTGTCCTGGAGGGGTTGAGCCAGGACTCGTTGAAAGGTGGGACCATGCCGGTGCTCAGTCGGCTGATCAAGGACGGAGCCGTCACTTGGTCGGCGACCGCGGTGAAACCGGCGCTCCGGCTGCCGACGATGGCCTCGCTGCTGACGGGCTTGCCGGTCGAGAAACACGGCGTGACCTGGAACTCCTTTGAGTTCGTCCGCGGCTATCCGCGCCCCCCGACCGTGTTCGACTATCTGGACCTGAGCGGCGGGCGGGACAGCGCGATTTTTTTCATGGACGAATCGCTCTATCAACTCGCGAGACCGGAACCCTATACGGATTATCAGATGTGCGGGCCGTTGAAGCCGGAATGCAGCACGGACACGGTGGTCCGCTATATTCGGGACTATTTCAAGAAAGCGGTCAGCGGCCACGGCCACGGCCATGCGATTCTGGCTCTCCCCCATCTTCTGGTGGTGCATCTGCCCGAAGCGGGCCGGGCCGGCGAGGCGCATGGGTGGACCTCGAAAGAATACCGGGAAGCGTTGAAGACGGTGGACAAGGCGATGGGATCGGTCCTCGATCTCTATCGCGAGCTCAATCTGTTGGACCGGACCACGGTGTTTGTGACGTCGTTGAGCGGGAACGGAGACCTAAAAATCGGTAAAAACGGCAGCGGCGGTCAGGGCGGCGATCTGCCCGTGGTGCCCTGGATCGCGTCGGGCGTCGGCATCAAGCCCGGACATGTGATCCGCCAGCCGGTCTCGATCATCGACACCGGCGCCACAGTGCTCCGGTCGTTGGGGCTGGAGACCCACACCGAGTGGGAGAGCCGTCCCGTGGAAGAGATTTTCCTGACGGCGTCAGCCGCAGCCTCGGCCAGTGCGGGCTCAACGGGAGCTTCGCCTCAGGGACGGTGAGACCGTGCGCGTTCGACGGGAACCAGCTCTCGATCGGCTGAAGTGGTGGGTGTGGGGGGCCTGCTTGGTGTCCGTCTTGCTGATCGGATCGGGTCTCCGGGCCGCTTCCGCCGCGCCTCCGGCGGCCTATTCGAAAGAATATCCGATCACGGTGGATGCGACGGCGCTGTACCCTCCGACCAGATGGCAGGTGCCGGGGGTGACGCCGATGATCATGACGCTGGATCCTGAGACATCCGACGCCTATCGCACCACCGAGCGCAAGGAGTTGAAGTTAAAACCGGGGAAGTATCGTTTCGGCACGTTTACGTTCGATTTTCCGTTTACCGTGACGCTCGACGGCGTCCTCGAATTTGCCCAGTCGCTCGATCAGTGCGTCGAGGGGCGCGGGACGCAGACGCTGACAGTCCGGTGTACGAGAACCGTGCCCTACGGCGGCCAGCGGGACTGGGAATACTGAGCAAGAGGCGTGAGGTGGACTATGGCTCAAGCGGTCGAAGATTTGCTGGAAGCGTTGGAAGACGTCGATGACGCTACGCGTGAGGAAGCGGCCAAGGCACTGGCCGAACTGGCCGATCCCGGCACGCTGGAGCCCTTGATCCAGGCTTGCGGCGATGACTATTGGTCGGTCCGCGCGCACGCGGCGTGGGGTATCGCCAAAATCGGAGGGCCCAGGGCGGTCGAGGCCCTCATCGGTCTCTTCAACGATCCGATTACGGAGGTGCGCAATGAAGCCGTGGCCGCCGTGGCCTATATGGGGCCGCCGGTCGTGGATCGACTCGTCAAATGCCTCAAGGACGAACGATGGAGAGTTCGGGAACATGCGGCCAAAGCCTGCGGCGAGATCAAGGACGCGCGCGCCGTCGATGCGTTGATGGTCGCCTGCCGGGACCGGGACGGAGCGGTGAAGAGCGCGGCGGCCGAAGCCTTGGGGAAAATCGGCGACCCCAAGGCCGTGCCCGCGCTGATCAAACTGTTCCGCGACTCTTCGAAAATCGTCCGAGAGACAGCCGGCACGGCGTGCGTTGCGATCGGCCAGGCCTCGGTTGAACCCCTGATCGAGTGCCTCAAGGATAAAGACTTTGTCGTTCGGTGCCATGCGGCCCGTGCCTTGGGCGGCATGACGACCGACTACCAAATCGGTCGGCCGTGGGTCCGTGAATCGCGCGTGGTCGAAGCCTTGATCGAGGCGCTCAAGGATCCCGACCGTGCGGTGCGGGAGGACGCCACGATCGCGCTGGGCATGATCGGCGATCCGCGCGCGATCGATCCGCTCATCGAGGCGATGAAGGACGGGGCGGTGAAGCGGCATGCGATCGCGTCCCTGGGCATGATCGGCGATCCGCGCGCGTTGCCCGCGGTGTTGGATGCGCTGCGCGGGAAAGGCATTCGGCAGGACGGGACGCCGACTCCCGGCTGCATCGTGAGCGAGGACGCCTTCATCAAGGAAGCCGCCGCGACAGCCCTCGGCCACTTCCGCGATCCGCGCGTGATTCCGGATCTGATCATGTTGCTGAAAGACGGCATCCTGCGAGAGAAGGCGGCGCAGGCGCTGGTGTTGATCGGCGATACCGCCATCGAGCCGCTGGTGGCGTTCCTGCACGATCCAAAGGCGTCGGAGGTGGAAGGGGAAGGCGAACGCGTGTTGTCTTTCGCGTCGTCCCGCTTGAGCGCCTTGCGTTTGCTGGTGCTGGATACGCTGGAAAAACTGGGATGGACACCGCCGCCCGAGGAAGCGACGGTGGATTCCAGCGTGACCGACAATCTCCGTGTTGAGAAGCCGCTGGGAGAAACCGGGCGGTTTGGGCCTGCCGGCGACCTCGCCAAGGGGGCGATGTAGCTGACGCCGGGCAAGGGGCCAGAGGTAAGGGGCTAGCGGCTCCAGTGAAGATTTCTTGAAGATCCCCTTGCCACTCGCCCCGTGCCTCTCGCCTATTTCCGGACCGCGACTCCGTGCGTATCGGCGGTTTCCTTGCCGTCCCTCATGTTGGTGATCCGTGCGATCCCCACGAACTCTCCTCCTCGGCCCCCGTTCGTCACTTTGACCACCCCGACGCCGGGGGTCGAGCCTTTGGCGTTGTTGACGGTCTTGTCGTTTCCGGTCAGGGGGGCGGGTCCTCGAGTCCCGACGAACACGTAGGCCTGATCTGGGGAGACATCCATCAGGTCCGGAGCCGGGTCGTCGCTCACGGCCCCGGCCAATTCGATCGTCCCCACGCTCAAGTTGCTCAGCGTGTCGATGACTTCGATGTTGTTCCCCGCCCGGTCCGCGCTCCACAGGAAGCGTCCGACGGCCACCATTCCGTGCGAGTCGGCGAACTTGGTGTCGCGCGTGGTGATCAGTTTGGCTGAAACCGACTTCGGAAGGTCGGAAATATTCAAGGCGTAGACGTCGTAAGACAGCGGCGCGACCGGCCATCCTCCGCCGGAATTGATGTACACGGTGTCGCCGATCTGAATCCCTCCGCAACCGGCCGGATGGATCTGGACATTATCCAGGGTGGCGACCACCTTCATCGGCGTGGCCGACACGTCGATGACGAACAGCCCCCCTCCCCGAAGCGTGACGAACGCGTACTTGCTGGACGCCTCGGTAATCGGACAAATCGGCGCTGTGTCCGGGCGCTCTCCGCTTTCCAGCGCCCCGAGGTTCATCACGTCCTTTTCGGGGTCGAAGCTGAACTTATGGCCCGCGTAGTCCGTCCAGATCCTGATGAACTTCTTTTCCGCGATGTTGGCGGCGATCACCATCTTCTGATCGGGCGTCGGCCAGGCCGCATGAACGTTCTTTCCCATACTGAGACACGCTTCCGGCTTTTTTGTTGCGGCGTCCATGAAGAGGACCTGACCGCTCAGGAACGACAGGATGGCGTGAGACTGGTCCTGAGTGAAGAACAGCATGTGCGGGCGGCGGACGTCTTTCTTTGTCGCATCCTGGCAGAACTTGTTGATGTCGCCAGCCAGATCGATCGTGACCGCGGGTTTGGCCGACGAGGGGTTGGCTGCCAACTGCGCGCCGTCATAAATATAGAGATAGCCGCCGCTCTCCTTGCCCGTGTCCGATTGGTCCGTGATCCACACCTCATAGGCGTAGGCGGAATTTGAAACCCCCAGGTAAAGAACCATGACCGCCAATCCGAACCATCCCCCAGTGCATCGAGCGTTCTGCCTGATCCTGTTCATTGGAACCTCCTTGTCGGATGAAAAGTCCCGCCTGCTTGTCGGATGAAAAGTCCCGCCTGACGCGCCTCGTATGCTCCAAGACTACAGTCGTTTAACTT
>JBBIOW010000020.1:0-231 GCA_037443165.1 Nitrospiraceae bacterium
ATCCTCGGAGAGATTCTGCACGTCATGGCCCCGCACGGAGCCATTCAAAACATTTTCTCGACCGCCCTCACCCCCGGAATCAACCCGCCGGTGACGGTCGATCTGGTGTTGCTCAAGCTTACAATGGGCTTCACGATCAAAATGAACCTGCTGACGTTCCTGGGTGTTTTTCTGGGTATTTACCTCTACAAACAGGTCTGAGTCTCATTGCTTGACTTCGAGTTCTTTCAT
>JBBIOW010000020.1:248-28878 GCA_037443165.1 Nitrospiraceae bacterium
CCGCTGCCCGTTCGAACTCCAATTCCTTGGCGGCCGCTTTCATTTCCGCTTCCAGACGCCGGATGAGTTGCTCGACATCGCGCGCCTCCTGATAGACGGGTTCAGGTTCGGCTGCCAGGTCTCGTGCGAGATAGTCCATCTGAGCCACCGCGTACTCCAGCGACGGGATGCCCTTCTTCACGCTTTCCGGCGTGATGCCGTGCGCCTCGTTGTACTCGGCCTGAATCCTTCGCCGCCGCGCAGTCTCTTCGATCGCTAACCTCATGGAGTCCGTGACCGTATCACCGTACAGAATCACGCGGCCTTCGACGTGCCGGGCCGCGCGGCCGGCGGTCTGAATCAGCGACCGGTGTGACCGCAGGTAGCCTTCCTTATCCGCGTCGAGGATCGCGACGAGGCTGACCTCCGGGATATCCAGCCCCTCGCGCAAGAGGTTGATTCCCACCAGCACGTCGAACACGCCGCGCCGCAGATCGCGCACGATTTCGGCCCGCTCCAACGTCTTGATGTCGGAGTGCAGATAGCGAACTTTGACGCCCAGATCATGGTAGTACTCGGTCAGGTCTTCAGCCATCCGCTTGGTCAGCGTCGTGACCAACACGCGATTGCCTTTGGCAACTTCCGCCCGCACTTCACCCAGCAAGTTGTCCACTTGCCCTTTCGCGGGACGTACCTCGATGACCGGGTCCATCAAGCCGGTCGGCCGGATGATCTGCTCGACCACACCCCGGCCGGCACGTTCCAGTTCGTATGGTCCCGGCGTCGCCGACACGTAAATGACCTGATTCAAGCACCGTTCGAACTCCTCGAATTTCAGCGGCCGATTGTCGATCGCCGACGGCAGCCGGAACCCGTAGTCCACGAGGGTTTTCTTGCGCGAATAGTCGCCTTCGTACATGCCTCCTACTTGCGGAATGGTGGCGTGCGATTCGTCGACGATCAGCAGAAAATCCTTAGGGAAGTAGTCCAGCAACGTCGGCGGCGGCTCGCCCGGCGAGCGACCGCTCAGATGCCGCGAATAGTTCTCGATCCCGTGACAGTAGCCCATCGCCCGGATCATCTCCAAATCGAAGCGCGTCCGTTGCTCGATCCGCTGGGCCTCGAGCAGCTTGCCCTCTTGCTTGAAGAACGCGATCCGTTCCTCCAGTTCCTGTTCGATTCCGTTCAAGGCCCACTCGTAACGGTCCGGCGCGATCAGGTAGTGGGTATTGGGGTAGATCGGCACCTTCGGCAACCTGCCCAACGACTTGCCAGTGAGCGGATCGATCTCGTAAATCGCATCCACCGCGTCCCCGAACAGCTCGATGCGCACCGAGACGGCGTCTGAGGAGGCCGGAAAGACCTCGATCACATCGCCTCGCGCACGGAACGTCCCTCGGTGAAAATCGGTATCGTTGCGCGCATATTGAATCTCCACCAATTTGGACAGGATCTGTTCGCGCCGGATCTCCATGCCTTCTTCGAGATAGAGCAGCATGCCGTGATAGACCTCCGGCGAGCCGAGGCCGTAGATGCACGACACCGACGATACGATCACCACGTCGTTCCGCTGCAACAACGCCGTCGTCGCCGCATGCCGCATCTGATCGATCGCATCGTTGATCGACGCGTCCTTCGCAATGTAGGTGTCGGTCTGGGGAATGTAGGCTTCCGGCTGGTAGTAGTCGTAGTAACTGACGAAATATTCGACCGCATTGTGCGGGAAAAACTGTTTGAATTCCTGGTAAAGCTGTCCCGCCAAGGTCTTGTTATGGACGAGAACAAGCGTCGGCTTCTGTACCCGTTCGATCAGGTTCGCCATCGTGAACGTTTTGCCAGAGCCGGTAACGCCGAGCAGAACTTGGTGTTTCTTTCCGGCCTTGACCCCGGCGGCCAGTTTCTCAATCGCCTGGCCCTGATCTCCGCACGGTTTGAACGGCGCTTCGAGCTTAAACGGCGGCATATCCCCCATCATCTCCGGAAGCCATCTTAGCAAAATACGTGACCTGTGCGCGAACCCGTGGCCATGAGGACTTGTCGCCGGTTGAACTTTGTCCTTCGACCCTGTTCCGTTTATAATGTTTGAATGTGCCCGCGCGCGGCGGGGGCGCATAGGGATCGATGAACGAATCCGAACCGCAGATTCAGCAGGATACCTGGGAAGCCGAGGACGTCGAACCGACGGACATCGACATCTCTGAAGAAGGCGTCTTCCCCGAGCCGACCGGGTCATCCCCTTCTCAGAAGCGCGACCACGCCGAAGCGGCTACGTCTCTCGTTCCGGTCACGGCGCTGCAACAGTATCTGGCTGAAGTCCGGCGCTATCCCTACCTGACCAAAGAATAAGAACTCCGACTCTTTCACGAGTACCGCGTGATGGGCAGCCGCGAAGCCGCCGTCAAGCTCATTCTTTCCAATTTGCGTGTCTCTGTGGCCATCGCGGCCGAATACCTCCATACCGGCGCCGACCATATGGACCTGATTCAGGAAGGCAACGTCGGCTTGATGCAGGCGATTAAGAAATTCGACCCGACCAAAAACGTTCGCTTTTACGCCTATGCCGCCTGGTGGGCTCGCGCCTATATTCTCCGCTATCTGCTGAACAACTTCCGCCTCGTGAAGGTCGGCACGACCCAGGACCAGCGCAAGCTCTTCTATAACCTCAAGAAGGAGAAGGCCAAACTCGAGCGGGAAGGGTTCGTGCCGGACGCCAAGCTGTTGGCGGATCGCCTGAACGTCCGAGAACGGGACGTGATTGAAATGGATCAACGGCTGGGCAGTTGGGAATTGTCCCTGGATCAGCCGCTGGGCGAGGACAAAGACGGCACGCTGCTGGACATTCTGCCCTCACAGGATCAGCCGGCGGACGAGCAAATCGCCGACACGGAACTCCGGGCGCTCTTTCGGCGGAAGTTGACTGAGTTCATCAAGACTCTGGACGAACGAGAAGAGGACATCCTGCGGAATCGCGTCCTGTCCGAGACCCCCCTGACCCTGGAGGACCTCGGCACCAAATATGGAATCACTAAAGAGCGGACCCGGCAGTTAGAGGCTCGCATTATCAAGCGCCTCCGCGACTACATCAAAAAGGAGGTGAAAGACTTCGATCGGCTACACGTCTGAAGTCCCCCGGACTAATCGCCACCGTTCTCGCGCGATTTCAACGATTTAGAGTCAAGGACTCATGCGCTGCGGGTGTTCCAAAGAAATTCTGGCCGCGCCCCCTTGACTTGCCTCCGACCGGCGCTATCTCTCTTAGCAAATTTTGCTAGCCGCCGCCTCCTCTTGGAGGCGGAATCTGCTTTTCAAACAACCGGCTTTAAACAGTAGTCGCGACCAAATCGCAGACCAAAACCAACAGGAGGAGGGTGTTCGTATGGCCACGGAGACCAAGGAAAAGAAAGCCTCGACCGCAGCGAAGAATTTTCAGCCGCTCGGCGATCGTGTCTTCATCACGTACACGGAGGAGATGGAGCGGACCGCGGGCGGCATTTACGTGCCGGACTCCGCAAAGGAAAAGCCCCAGAGAGGCATTGTGCAGGCCGTCGGGAAGAAGGTTGAGAACGTGAAGGTCGGCGATCAAGTGTTGTTCGACAAATATTCCGGAAGCAAGCTGCGGATCGACGATGAAGAATGCCTGATCATCAAAGAAGAGGACATTCTGGGGGTGTTCACCAACACTTGAGCCTGGGCCCTGTCCCGTCACGCGCGAACCATTATCCACATCCACACATGACACACTGAATAATCATCGATTCAACGATAACGACGCAGAGGGAGGATCACGATGGCAAAGCAATTACTGTACAGCGAGGCGGCGCGGGCCGCGATCCTGAAGGGGGTTAATCAGCTCGCCGACGCCGTGAAGGCGACGCTCGGCCCCAAGGGTCGTAACGCGATTTTGGACAAGAAGTTCGGCGCGCCCACCATCACGAAAGACGGCGTCACCGTCGCGAAAGAAATCGAGCTGAAGAACCCGTATGAGAACATGGGTGCTCAGCTTGTCCGTGAAGTCGCCAGCAAGACCAGCGACACGGCCGGCGACGGCACCACGACCGCGACCGTGCTAGCTCAGGCGATCTTCCGTGAGGGCGTCAAGAACATTACCGCGGGCGCCAACCCGATGGAGATCAAGCGGGGCATCGACCGGGCGGTGGAAGTGGTGGTGCAGGAGCTCAAGAAGCTCAGCAAGCCCTGCCAGACTAAGACCGAGATTTCCCAGGTCGGCACAATCTCGGCCAACAATGACAAGACCATCGGCGACCTGATCGCCGAGGCCATGGAAAAGGTAGGGAAGGACGGCGTCATTACGGTCGAGGAAGCCAAGTCCATGTCCACTTCACTGGACGTTGTTGAAGGTATGCAGTTCGACCGCGGTTACATCTCCCCCTACTTCGTCACCAATGCCGAGCGGATGGAGGCCGTGCTCGAAGAGCCGCTCATTCTCATCAACGAAAAGAAGATCAGCAGCATGAAGGATCTACTGCCAATTCTCGAGCAGGTCGCCAAGATGGGCAAGCCGCTGTTGATCATCGCCGAGGAAGTGGAGGGTGAGGCCTTGGCGACCCTGGTTGTCAACAAGCTGCGCGGCACGCTGAACGTGGCGGCCGTGAAGGCACCTGGCTTCGGCGACCGGCGCAAGGCCATGCTGGAGGACATCGCGATCCTGACCGGAGGCCAGGTGACTTCCGAGGACCTCGGGATCAAGCTCGAAAACGTGAAGCTGACGGATCTCGGCCGGGCCAAACGGGTGACGATCGACAAGGACAACACCACAATCGTCGAAGGCTACGGCGACCCCAAGAAGATCGAGGGCCGCGTGAAGCAGATCAAGTCTCAGATCGAAGAGACGACCTCCGATTACGATCGGGAGAAGCTGCAGGAGCGGCTGGCGAAGATCGTGGGCGGGGTGGCGGTCATCAATGTCGGCGCGGCCACCGAGACCGAAATGAAGGAGAAAAAGGCCCGTGTCGAGGACGCCCTGCACGCGACCAAGGCGGCCGTCGAGGAAGGCATCGTGCCCGGCGGCGGCGTCGCCTATCTGCGTTGCATTCCGGCGCTGGACCCTCTGCTGAAGGACGTGCCACCCGAGCAGAAAGTGGGCGTCAACATCGTCCGGCGCGCGCTGGAAGAACCCATCCGCCAGATCGCGGCGAACGCCGGCGTGGAAGGCTCGGTCGTCATCGAGAAGGTGCGGAGCGATAAGAACCCCAGTTTCGGCTTCAATGCGCAGACGGAAGAATACACCGACAAGCTCAAAGCGGGGATTATCGATCCGACCAAGGTCACACGTTGTGCGCTCCAGAACGCGGCGAGCGTGGCGGCCTTGATGCTCACGACCGAGGTGATGGTCACGGAGATCCCGGAGGAGAAGAAAGAACCGGCCGGCGCCGGTCACGGCCACATGCACGACATGTACTGAAGAAAGGGCTAAATAGCCTATAGCGAGAAGCAACAGGGCCGGACGGTTTCCGCCGTCCGGCCTTGTTGTTCTTTCGGAAGGTCTCGTTGACCGTGCAATGAGCGACTCTCTATTCGCTTCTCGCCGCCAGCTTTCTGAGAGCGGCCTTAAGCAATGGGGAGCGGCCCGGCGTATAGAAGAGTCGGCGGAACATGCCGTTGACGCGCTCCGTGTGGCGGCGATAGTCCGCAGTGAAGCGATCTACGGCTGTCTTTCGGTCTCGCCCGGTGTAGCCAAGCCTGATCGCGCAACGCTGTAGCTCTTCTTCGGTTTCCGGTAACGCATGGGTTTGAAGGTCATGCACCATTTGCAGTTTGTGTTCCACATCGCGTAGAAAGACATAGGCCGCCGCCAGCGCCGACTGCTCGGTCGCCGACAACAACCCGAGTTGCCGGAATCGACCCAGCGCTCCTAGGGTGCTGCGGTCCAGAATGCGCGGCAGGACTTTCCCGCATATCACCTGGATCGTTTGAACGAGAAATTCGATTTCCCGAATCCCTCCGATGCCCAGCTTGACATTCCGCCGCTCATGACCGCGGTCGGCCATTTTCTCGTCGATCAGATCTTTGACCGCTCGCACCTCGTTCAGAACAGCCTGGACGTCCGCGCCGCGCTGTGAAGGCTCGGGACCACCAAGGACGAAGGACCGCGTAAGGCGCAGAAAGGCGCGCCCGACCTGGCGGGAACCGGCAACCGGCCAGGCCTTGAGCAGCGCGAGACGTTCCCACACTTCCCCCCTCGTCCGATAGTACCGGGCATAATCCTCCAAGGACCTCGCCAACCGCCCGACTGATCCCTCAGCACGAAGCCTCAGATCCACACGAAAGACATGGCCTTCCCGCGTCGGAGCCGCAAGCGCCTGCGTCAGATGACGCGCAAGCTGTTCGAAATATTCTTCGTTGGAGAGTTCCTGCCGCACTCCTTGGGTGCTTCCGGCATCGGATGCATACACGTAAATCAGATCGACGTCGGAGCTGTAGTTAAGCTCTCCCCCGCCGAGTTTGCCCATACCGATCACGGCAAATCCGGTTTCCACCATCCGGCCCTTGGCGTCGCGGTGCATCGGGGCTCCGTATTTCTGTCGCAGGTCCGCCTCGACGATTTCGTACGCAGCTTGGATAAGAACCGCGGCGAGATCGGAGAGGGCGGCGGTGGTGTCCGGCACATCGTCCAGACCCAGCAAATCGCGCACACCGATGCGCAACATCTCCCGGCGACGGAACCGCCTGAGGGCTTCCAGCTTGAGCTCGACTGTCGTCAGGTTGGCCAACGTCCGGCGCAGCGCTTGGTCCAAGGACGCGCGCGTCTGTCGTCTCGTCAGAACCTGCTCCTCTATCAGCCAATAGACGAGCAGAGGATCGCGGATCAGCGTCTGAGCGAGCGAATCGCTGTTGCCGAAAATCGCGCACAGGAGATGCAACATGCGGGGCGAGCCGTGCAGATATTCGAACAGCGCCGCGCGGTTGATGCCGGACTGCAGAAATCGCTCCCAATGATTCAACGCCTGGTCCGGATCGGCGGTCCGCGCAACGGATTCCAGCAGATCGCCCAACATCTTCGCCAAGAGATGCCGCGTGCGGGGTTCTCCGGCCATCGCTTGGACGTTGGCGTCGGCCTGCGCGACATCGGTCAGTCCGTAAGGCTCGAGAATGGCAGCGACTTCGCCGGAATCGAGTCTGGGTGCCAACAGGAGCGCGCTCGGGTCTGATGATCGCACGTCGAGTTGAGAAACCGCTGGTCCCGTGTGCAGAGGGCGGGACATTGAAGCCTTCCGTGTCATGCGGCGGCATTATACCGGCGCGGCTAGAGACACACAACGAATCGCCGTTCAGGTATACTGGCGCAAGAGCTGTTCCTTTCATGACGACCGAAGAACGCATCACTACGCTCAAGCTGCTGTGCCCCGATGTAGCGGAAGATATCCTGCGCGATTTCGTGTCGCGCATGGACCCCGACTACTTCGCACACGTCCGGCCCGACGACATGGCACGACACGTCCGGCTCACGGCGCGCCTGGACCCGGATCGTCCCTGCCAGATCCACATTCAGCCCAATGAAGGCACGTCGTTCGAGGTCGTGGTCGTTGCCTACGACTACTTTTCGGAGTTCGCCACGATCTGCGGGCTGCTGTCCGCTTTCGGGCTCGACATCCAGGAAGGGCGTATCTACACGTTCTCCGATGCGGCGCCCGTCATTGCGCCGCGCGTCGGATCGACATGGCCGTCGCGCCGCGCCAAAGCGCGCCCCGGCCTTGCGCGGAAAAAGATTGTCGATCTTTTTCGAGTGCGCCCGGTACCCGGCGTCGCGTTTTCTCCCGAGGAGCAACGCCGCCTGAGCAACGAATTGGACCGCATGATCCGCCTGCTGGATGCCCGACAGTTCAAAGAGGCGCGCCAGCACGTGAACCGGCAGTTGGTCGAACGGCTCGGCAAACAGCGGGGCACCTTCACCGGCCTGCTGCAGCCGGTTCAGATCACCTTCGACAACGGCCAGTCCGCGACCGACACGATCATGGACATCCGCTCGGACGACACGCCCGCGTTCCTGTACGCGTTCGCCAACGCGTTGGCCATGCGGAACATCTACATCACCAAGGCCCAGTTCGAGAACGTGGGTCCGAAGCTCCATGACCGCTTCTACGTCCGCGACCGTAACGGCCAGAAGATCGTCGATCCGGATGAGCAGCAGAATCTCCGGATCACCGCGGTCCTGATCAAGCAATTCACCCACGCGCTCACCTGGGCCCCCGACCCTGCAAAAGCGATCGAAGCCTTCGATCAGTTCCTGGACTTGATCCTCAAAGACGAACAGGGCTCCAAGCGTCAAAAGGGCCTCGACTTCGTCAAAGACAAGAGGTCCTTTCCCCTGCTAGCCCGCCTGCTGGGCGCCAGCGATTTCCTGTGGGAAGATTTCGTGCGCCGGCAGCATACCAACCTCCTGCCGATGCTGGAGACCTATCGGGTCGAGCCGCTCATCAAATCGAAACAAGAGCTGGACAAGACCCTACGGTGTCGCTTAGCGACCTGCAGGACCGACGAGCAGCGGCGGCAGGCGTTGAACCAGTTCAAAGACGAAGAGCTGTTCCGGATCGACATGAAGCACCTCCTCGATCCCGCTACCAGCCTTGTCGACTTTTCGTTGGCCCTCACCCAGTTGGCCGAAACCATCGTGAGTCGGAGCGTGACGGACTGCCGGGCAAAATTGGATCGTCTCCACGGCTGGCCGAGGCTCCACGACCGCCGCCTTTGTCCCTTCACGGTGCTGGGGATGGGCAAATTCGGCGGCCGCGAACTGGGCTACGCCTCCGACATCGAAGTGCTCTTCGTCTATGGAGGCTCCGGCCGGACCGATGGCGGACAACCGCTGGACAACAGCGAGTACTTCGAACGGCTGGTCCAGGAACTCTTACGCTGGATCGAAGCCAAGCAGGAGGGAATTTTCCACCTGGATGTGCGCTTGCGGCCGCACGGGAGCAAGGGATCGCTGGCCAACACCCTCGACGAAGTCCGGACGTACTACAGTCCCGCGGGGCTGAGCGCCCCGTTCGAGCGGCAGGCGCTGATCAAGCTGCGCTACGTGGCCGGAGACGAGGGCTTGGGACGGCGTGTCGAAGCGCACCGCGATGCGTTCGTGTACAGTGGAGCGCCGTGGGATCTGGCGACGGCCCTCGACCTGCGGCGGCAGCAGGTGAAGGAACTGGTCGAACCGGGACGGATCAACCTGAAATACAGCCCGGGCGGGCTGATCGATGTGGAGTACGCCGTCCAGTATCTCCAACTGATGCACGGCCATCAGCATCGGACGCTGAGAACTACGAACACCATGGATGCGCTGGCGGCCTTGGTCGAGACGGGACTGGTCGCCCGGGACGACGGTCTGCGTCTGCGCAAGGCCTACCTATTTTTCAGAACTCTGATCGACGGCTTGAGAATGGTGCGGGGCAATGCAAAGGATCTGGTGCTGCCTGAGCCGGAATCGGACGACTTTGTATTCCTCGCCCGGCGTGTCGGGTATACCACCGAAGACTGGCAGGCCGGCGCAAGCCACTTACAATCGGACCTCGCCCGCCATATGGCCGACACCCGGTCGTTTTTCGAGCGGCGGTTCGGCGCGGTCTGATCAGACCGCTCAGTCCTCGTCGGCCACTCCTTCCAACGCCAGCCCCGACAACTCGTCATAGGCCCGCAGCAGATCGGAGACCGAGAGCACGCCGATGATCGTGCCGTCTTCCGTCACCGGCAAGTGCCGAATGCCGTTCTCCTTCATGAGGCGGATCGCCTCGGTCATCGGTTCGGTGTCTTCGATCGTGACGATCGACTTACTCATGCACTGCTTGACGGTTGTGGTATTGGGATCGAGGCCGCGCGCGACCGCCTTTCGGCTGAGATCGGTGTCCGTGATGATGCCGATATATCGCAGGCCGTCATCGACCAGGAGGGACCCGACTTTCCACTTTTGGAGCAGCCGTCCGGCCTCCTTGATCGTCGCATCCCGATGGATGCTGCGGACATCGTGCGACATGTAGTCCGCCACCCTCGCCCGGGCCAACACGCTCGTTCGCCCGTTCCTGGAAGCCACCGCTACTCGTTTCGCCTCCAGCTCCAAGATACAGCTTTCGATAACGCGCTTCCGCTGCTGAAGGCTTTCTCGATCGATGTCCTGGGCTCCCCCTTCCTGCGCCTCTTCAGGCGAATTGACCAAGCCCGCTGCCTCGCCCAATTTGGCGTACTGGTAGGCCTCCAGTAGATCTGACGCCTCGCCGAAGACCCGGCTGATCAGTTGTTCGGTAGCGGCGTCGAACTCATCAACGGAGACCGACGACTTTTTTCTGGAGAGAAACGGCTGGAACTTCACGAGCTGCTGGCGGAACCGTTCGAGGTCCCGGTCAAGAAACAGGCCCCTGGTCAACATGGGCTTCTGCATATCCGCTCCCTCACCTCGCCGCTGGGCGCCCAAGCATACTCCAACGTCAGGAGCCGCTCAAGAGGGCGTATTGAGTCATCTAGAATCTTGCCGAGCCAGAGATCGTTGCGTCATCTGTCAATCTTTACCCTCCGACCCGGGATGGTGCGGGGCAGAAGGAGGGCCGGGATGGAGGCAGCATGGCGCGGCGGTCGAAGCACGAGTATCTCCGGGTGATGTGGCAGCGGGGCTCAGCGGGCCAGCCGCACGCCGCGGGCGACAGCGTCCCGGCACAGGTGGACCCTCAGCCCGAGGGGACAACGCCAGAACCAAACCTGCGCCGGACCGGACACTCATCGGGGATACCCCAGGATGGACCACTTGGCGATCAGGGCGTAGAAGCCGAATCTGGAAGCCGGTTGGTCAGCGGAGCCGCCCCAGACCCTCAAAACCTCACAACCACGGCAGGCGGAACGCGGCCCCCGTCAGATTCAGAAATGACTCAACGATCCCCGCTGGGTAAGATGTGTAAGTGGCTTGATAAGCGGGTGCCCTGATCGCCCTTTGTGCTCGCGCAACGCGCGGCCTCAGAAGGCCCTCGTTGGACGCGCGCAATTCAAGGGCTGATCAAGGTACCCGGCAGGGAAAAGGAGCGCGGAAGCGGAAAACACCCGACGCCCAGGCGATCACAAGAATTCATTCACCGGGCTCCAGGTCGACCGAGGGTGAGCAACCGACGGCGGTCGCGCACGACTCTCCATCCGTCCTGAATGGTCCGCTGTCTGTCTCACCGTTTGCGTGGCCGGTAGGACGATCGTCTTCCGAGAGGTCTTCGTCCATCGGCAGGAATGTCTGCTCCGTTTCGCCTAATTCTTTGAACTCTTTGAGCGGCGGCAGTTCCGACAGGTCGCGGAGGCCGAAGTGCTCCAGAAAGAATTTGGTCGTGCCGTACATGATCGGCCGCCCAGGGACGTCTTTGCGTCCGACGATCCGCACGAGCTTGCGTTCAAGAAGGGTCCTGAGCACACCCGACGTTTCAACGCCGCGAATCTCTTCGATCTCCGCCCGAACAATCGGCTGCTTGTAAGCGATGATCGCCAACGATTCCAGCGCAGATCGCGAAAGTTTCGGCGCCGCCTTGGTTTTTTCGAGCCGGCGAATCCAGGATGCGTACTCGGGCTTAGTCGCCAGCCGATAGCCCCCTGCGACTTCGATGATCTGCAGACCGCGACCTTCCTGTTCCATGGCATGGCGCATCCGTCCAAGCGCCTGCTCGATCTCGGCTTTCTTCACGTCGCCCATCAGCGCGACGAATCGATCGAGCGAAAGGGGTTCGTGCGCCACAAACAACAACGCTTCAAGGATGGCATCGAGCTCCCGTTCCTCTCGCAATTCCGAAAGGCTGTCGGCCAACTCACCGGCTTTATTGCGGTGCTCCGCCCGCCCGCCGGCGGTGGAATGCTCATGCCCATTGTCTCCGGGCGAGCCGGGCCTCATGTCCCGAGCCGAGTCATCCATGGCCGGGAGCCATGTCGTACTCATAGGTTCCTCCATTCCGACTCTTCCAGCATCTCCGGCGGCTCCGTTTCGTTGACCAGCGAGAACGCGCGCGAAACCAGAATTGGGCCGAACGCCTCGGCCTGAAACACCCGCACCACCCGGATCCGGATCAGTTCCAACAGCGCCAGAAACGTCACGATCACGAGCAGGCGATGACACGATTCCTCGAACAACGACACGAAGGTCACCGAGTCCTTGCCCTCCAGCGCATCCAGAATGGCGTTCATGCGGTCCCGAACCGTCAGGTTCTCGGGCACGATCTCGATCAGCCGCCTGCCCGGCGTCCTGGCGATGACCTCCTGCAACGCATCGACGAGATCGAACAGGGTGATGTTCTCCAGCAGCGCCTCTTCCGAGCGGACCTGCATCGGGGGCCTCTGTTCCCTGACAAACACATCGCGCCACAGGCGTTCCCGGCTGTCGAATTGGTTCGCGGCCTCCTTGAACCGCTTGTACTCGAGCAAGCGCCGGACCAGTTCTTCCCGTGGATCCGGACCGTCTTCCTCGTCGGTTTCTCCCTCCTCCGACGGCAGCAACATGCGGGACTTGATATGCAACAGGGTCGCCGCCATGACCAGAAATTCGCCCGCCACCGACAGGTTCAGAGCCTTCAGGGTGTTGAGATAGTCGAGGTATTGTTGGGTGATGAGGGCGATAGGGATGTCGTAAATGTTGATTTCGTTCTTTTTGATCAGGTGCAAAAGCAGATCCAACGGCCCTTCAAATTTCTCCAGGCGCACCTGATATGCCAGTACCTCCTGTTCCACGGCACTCACCACTTCAAAATTGCGGTCGGCCCCTTATATCAGCTTATGGTGGTACGAGCAAGCCCCAAATCTACATATAGGGGATGCACAGCCTGCACCCGCTATCTGGCCCTGACGAGATAGACCACGAGAACTGCCGCGAACAGCAACAAGACAGCGGTGACAGCGAGTTGGAAGATCGAGCCTCGGGGTTGGAAGGGTGTGGAGCGACCACCAACCAGTTTGGCCCTCATAAACCGTGGCTGAGTCTCAAACCGGGTGTTTGTAAAATCTTCGCTCCCCTTGAATTGGCTGTCCGAAAAGTCCGCAACCGACCGAAAGGTGGCTTGGCGGAACGAGGCGTCTTCCCCGAACATGGAGAACAGAAAAAACGCCTCCCGCTCAAAGACGGCTTCGGCAAAGTCGGCTCTCTTCAGAAACTCGCTCCCCGAAAAGCCGGTGCCCATTTTGAAAGTTGCCTGCGAGAAGTCGACATCCTTCTGAAACGTCACCTCCAGAAACTCGGCCAGGCCGTTGAATTCGGCCCGAACATAGGTCACGGGTTCGGCGAAGACCGCGCGGAAGAAGCGCGAGTGGACGCCGAAGGCGGTTTGTGCGAACCGGGCTTGGCCGGTGAACCGGTCATGAACAAAGAACCCTTCCCGAAGGATCACGGCTTTCGAGAGGTCCACCGGTCCGAGAAAGACACAGCGCGACAAATCCAGCAAGTGCTCAAAAACAGTGCCGGTCAAGATGACCGGCCCGCGCACCAGCACGTATCCCTCTTTGAGGCCGGTGCTGATCGTGCCTTTGACCACCGAATCCCGAATCGACAGAGACCCTGAGACCAATCTGACTTCCCGCACGTCCAGCCCCGAGACGGCATTCCGCACGTCTGCCGAGAGACCGGGGATCGCATCGACCGGCACGGGGGTCAGCTCATCGAGCCTGAGATTGCCGCTGACGATAACCCCGGCGAGATCAACGCCTTTCCCTGATTTCAAGGCAGCCAGCAACTCCTCGGCCGTGACGGCACGAGCCTCTTGCTCATGCTCCGAGCATCCGGTCAAATGCCTCACGAACATCTGTCCCGCCGTTCCGGCGATGGACTCTTCCGTGCAGGCCGCCAGAAGAGAACTCGAGCACAAGAGACCGGTGAGCAGCGGCAGACACCAGCCAGCGACGACGAATGAAGACCGGAACAGCATGATTCCTTTCACGCGGGGACCTTCGCGCGAAGCTCTCCTGACCCGGAGCAAGGTAAGCGAATCGTTTACAGAGTCACCCTGGCTTCTTACAATACCTTTGGCGAACGCGTTTGCGTTTGGATGTGGAGTGACCTGCTCATGCCGCGCCGCAGGATCCGCTTTTCCCTGACCGGTCTTACAACTCTCGTTCTCCTCTGTATCGCCTTCGTCTGCGCGCAGCCGACGGACGCGGCGGCCGAATCGGTCGTCGAGATGCCGGTGCTGGCCTCATACAAGTCCAACGATCGCGGCGTCTTTGAGATCCTGCTGTTGCATTGGGACCAGAAACCCGACCCGAACCCCGTCACCCTGAAATGGCTCGACGGTGGCGTCACCCTGGGGCAAGCCCATCTGAACGCGATGGTGATCGCCTTTCGCTACGCGATTGAACGGACCCCATCCGTCCCGCATACCGGGACCGTCTCGGTCCAAGGAGTGACATATCTCCCGACCACCAGCGACGGTCCCAGCGCCGGAGCCGCCATGGCGGTCGGGTTCATCGCGATGTTCAAAGGCGACCTGATCCAACGCGGCGTGGCCCTGACCGGGACGATCCGACCGGACGGCACCATCGGACCGGTCGGCTCGATTCCCGACAAAGTTCGCGCCGCCGTCCGCGAGGGCTATCGAACGGTTCTCATCCCGGCCGGTCAACTATACGAACCGCGCTGGAATCTGACCGGACTGGGCGTAGAACTGAACGCCACGATCAAGGAAGTGCACACGATCGAGGACGCGTATGAACTCATGACGGGCCGGAAGCTGTAAGGAGTTTATCTGCTTACCCCCAACGCTCCGAGAATGGCCTCATATTCTTCTTGCGTCATCACGTGCATTCCCAGATTCAACCGCCGCGCGAGTTCCTCCTGGTCGGGGATCTGAAGGACCTTTTGTAAGAGCGCCCGGCTCTCGCCCGGCGACGACTCCCATCGGTTGATGAGCCTGATACGGATGAAGCCGGAGCGAGCTTCGTTACGCAACTCATCCTTGAGCAGATCGTCAAGCCGGTCGAACGGCAGGACGCCCGAGATGATCCGAAAATGTGCGCAGATTCCCGCTTTGAGAACATAGACCAGGCCACAGGACTCCGCGGTCAGGAGCCTTTGTAGGTTGTCCCGAATGAGCGCGGTCCTGAGTCCCCACAGCTCATGAGTCAATTGCAGTTCCGCGCTTTCTCCGGAGCTTCGTTCACGAAGGGCGCCGGCCACGAACAGAAAATGGCTCATCGGAGTGAATCATCTCTTGATATGGCGAGAAGCCGGCGGGTCGGCGTCGAGCCGGAAAGAGCGTCAATGACCGCGCTGAAGATCGCCGACGAGGAACCGTCCATGCCGGCAATCCGGCTGCCGAGCGATTCCTCGCCGCGAGACGACTCTGCATTCGTTGAAAGGCATCAACATAACCGGGGCGGTTGTTTCCTGCAGGAAGAGAACATCCTGGTTAATTATTCCGAAAGTCGTCGTTATCGTCGAGCAAGTCTTCGGATTTTTCGAGGTAGTCCACGTCGTCATCTTCGTCCTCAAGCGAGAGATGCTCCTGCATGTCCTCTTCCACTTCGTCCACGTCTTCGGGCATCTCCATATCGTCTGCCATCTCTCGATCAAGATCAGGCAACTTCGGCTCCGCCGCGGCTTTCTCCGGCCCGGCCGCCGCTTTCGGCTCAGCGGATACAGGGGCCGGTTTGGCGGCCTTTTTCGCCTTCGCCGGGACCTTCTTCTTCGGCGCCTTCGCAGCGGCCTTCGCTCTCGTCGTCTTGGCCGCTTTGGCCGATGAGCGCTTGGCCGTCGCTTTCTTCGCAGCAACCTTTTTCTTCGGTCTCGACTTCGCCTTGGCCCGCGACCTCGTCGCGGCGGCCTTTGCCTTGTTCTTCATCGCCTTTTTCTTTTTCGCCATCGGCAATCCTCCTCAATGAGCCGCTGCGCGGCTGGAATTTTTTCGGGGTCTCCATCTAGCACGAATGAGTATCGCGATGCAACCGTCCATGGCAAACACTCTCTACGTAGAGGGCGTCAGTTCCCCCGGCGGAATACCGGCGCGGGAGCATCGGCCCGTCTTTGGCGTCACGGTTCCACCCACACACTGACCACGGACGGCAAACTGTCGGCCCCTTTGACGGTATCGGGTCCCGTCATGTCGGTGACTCTGAGCCTGAACTGCAACAGCCGCCTGCGTGAGACCTTCGGCGCCACGAACGTCGCCTTTGCTTCGTCCACGTTGAAGAGGGTCACCTTGTGACCGCGGATCTGCTTCCATTCGTAACGCAACGGATCACCGTCAGGATCCGTGCTCTGTATGCCGTTCAGCACGACAGTTGCCCCGGATTTGACCGTCAAATCCGGGCCGGCTCGAGCGATGGGGGTTTGATTGGGCTCCGAGTTGCCGTCCACCACGACTTCAAGAGTCCCGACTCTGCCTCGATTGGCCACCGTAATCGCGGCTCGCCCGTTTCCGACTACCTGGGCCCAACCCTCCGGGAATACCCGGACCACCCGTTCATCCGAAGAATGGTATGTGCTCCCGGCCGACGCACCGCCGATGCGTCGCAGGACCCCATCGGCGAACTGCCCGACCACGGGAATATCGACTATTTTTCCGATCGTATCCAGTCGCCAAGGTTTCTCCACCGCGAATTCGATGGTCGAGAGCTCAGCGGCCGGCTCGACATGCACCAGGATTTCATCGAACTCTTCCCGGCCTTCCAGCCGACCCCGCACCACTTCGCCCACCGCCAGAAGACGCAACGTTCCGATTGCATCCACGGGCACGCGGAGCATCCCGCCGAACGGTGGAGTCGAGGCCGCGGTCGCCACGAGGGCGGGAGTTGCCTGCTGCGTGGCGACCGGCTCTTCACCCTGACGAAACCACAAGTACTGTGCGCGGCGAAGGCCGATCTCGGACCCGATATCGACGGAGACCGGCACTTCCTGCCCAGCCCGCAACACCGCATCGGAACGAGGCGAGATGATCGAAAATGCCGCTGCAACCGAAGGGGCGATGAGCCAGACAGCCGCCGCCTGAAGGATCAGGAACCTGTATTGAAGACCAAGCCGCATCGCGGCTGCGAGCTTATCGCAGGACGGCGGCCAAGAATCGTTCAATTGCATAGGCGCTGATCTGCCCGCATGGACCGTTGAAATTGACATCGCAGCCATGGGTCGCCCAGGGCAACCGGATGTACAGATGGGGACTGCCTGTTTGCGCGAGCTTGGCGGCCAAGCGCGCGCTTTGTGCCGGCGAGACGAGCTCGTCCCGCTGGCCATGAATCAACAGGGTGGGCACCGTCTTGGCTACGACCGCATTCAACGGGGAAGCAGTTTCGTACAAAGCCGGTGCATCGTCAAGAGACATGCCGATATAGGCCCTGAGGAGTCCGCGAGTATCGATCACAGCCTGGTTGCCGGGATTCTGATAGGCGCACGAGAGATCGGTCGGAGCATACGACGCGACCACGCCCTTGATCGCAGGATCTCCGAAGGTATAGGCCGTCAAGAGCGCCAGTTGGCCCCCAGCCGACCGGCCGACCAGTACGAGGCGGTCCGGATCGATGCCGAACTCAGCCGGATGCGATTTGAGGTAGCTGATTGCATCGGCGACATCGTCCCTGGCGGCAGGAAACCGCCACTGCGGGGCGAGCCGATAATCTACTGCAACCACCACATAGCCGCGAGCGGCCAGGTAGGCATTGAGACGGTTCTGTTCAGTCCGATCGCCGGTCCGCCAAGACCCACCGTGCACGACAAGGACGCAGGGCGCCTTGGCTGACGGGGAACCGCTCCCCAGCGGGGCCAGGGAGGAATCAGCGGACTGATACACATCCATCCGCAGTTCCGTCCCTTCCTTGAGCGCGTAGACGACGGTTCGCATGAGCACTTCCGGAGTTCGCACACCGGTAAACAGTTCTGTCAGCACTAACGCAGAGGGCCTTGGAGCAGCCAGCTTCGGCTCTAGCAATGTCACGTCGCCGAAGGCAGCGGTGAGCTGAGCCGGCAGATGTCTGGCGAGAGAAACGGCTTGCAACACCGGGTTCAACAATAAACCGCAGGCCACCAGTCCCAGGAACGCTCCGATCAGCCGAGTCGTCTTTTCCCGCCAACCGGGAAGCCAGAGCAGGAGCAATGATAAAATTAATCAATAGCCCCATTCGGTCACGGCAAGCGAGATCAACCAAAACGCGTGAGCAGGTGGACGGATCACGGTCATGGCAGAAACCGCCACGGCCAGGACACCGAACAGGAATCGCCCCATCGGTGACGAATCCTTTCCGCCTTTCTGAGGCTCTTATTTATAGGAGCGAACGGCTGCTCGCGCCGGACTAGACGCCAGCATGAGAACGTCACGATTGATCACCATAGTGACCTGTGCCCTGGTCCTCGCGGCCGCCTGGCCGGGTATCGCGGCGGCGCCCCAGCTTCACATCACGATCGAGAACGGGTCCCCCTATTTTGTGCCGGCGAAGGCGGTGGTCTCGGCGGGCGCGCCGATCCGCTGGGATAATCCCACGCCGACGCATCACACCGTCACCCACAACGGCTGTGTCGAAGAAGGGGCGGTGTGCGCGTTTGACTCTGGCACCATGGAGCCTGACGGGAGCTATACGATTCCTAGTCTCCCACCAGGAAACTATCCCTACCATTGCCGGGTCCACCCGATCATGCAGGGTATCCTCACGGTCGTCGAGCATGCACCCGTCTCTTCTCAGACCTAGCACGAATCGATACGTCTGTCGATCTCTTTTGAGGCGACTCCCCGGGTCTCGTCCTCTCCGATAGCTTAATCTTAGCCGCTTGCCCCCCGAACCGCTCGCCCAACAGCTTGCGATGGCCCGTGCCATCGTGTACGCTGTCATTCCCCAAGTCCATCGGTGACAGCACCGGATTCGTTCGATGAAACCGACCGCCGCCGTCCAAGAACCATTGGCGCTGACCGATGAAGTCCTCAAGCTCCGAGCCTGGCGCATGCCGGATATGGTGGCCTACCAGCACGGGCCGGATGAATGGTGGCTGACTCCGCTGGATGACAAGCTCCCCCTCGTCCGCCTGAACCGATTGGGGATCGAGCTGCTGACTTCGATGGACGGACACATCACCGTTGAAGCGTTGCTCCATAAGTACGGCAGATGGGTCTGCGGCCCGGACGGACAGACCGGCCGCTGGTGCCTGGAACATTGGTCCCTGCCCGGCTACTCCCTCTGTTACTTCGGGGCGAACCCGCCGGCTGGCGACCACCGTCTTGGCGCCAAGTGGGACCTGCTCTTGCAGCTAATTCGCAACAAGTGGTCGGGCCAAGAGGGTTTCGAGGGTGAAGAGCATCTGTCCGAATTTCACCTGCACGACATCGCCAAGGAGGAAGGTCATTTCGACACGATCGAGACGACCGTGTCGCACCTGTTCAGAGAGCCCTGCGACGCCCTCCAGGGGCAAACCTATGGACGCCTCCTCGCCAAACACCTGCGTCGCTTGGGCTGGTGGTCGCCAAAACCGCGGGTGCTGCTCGAAGTCGGCGGGGGCCTCGGATACGTCGCGCGGGAGATGGCGCGGGAGCTATCGCCGCGCGAAACAGAAGACGTCCACTATCTGTTGCTGGACGTGACCAAACCGTTTTTGAAGTCGCAACTCGCCATGGCCCACAAAGCTGGCTGGAAGCGCTCTGCGACGCAAGCGAATGCGGAATGGTTGCCCCTCAAGGACGCTAGCATTGATCTCGTCATCGACAACGAGAACCTCGCGGACATGACGCCGGTCCAATTGACGAAACGGGAAGTGCTGGCGGACAAGGGCGAGACACCCGCCCACCAGGAAGCGGTGGACTGGATCAGGCGCACCCGTCTCCCGCTGGGACAGGACCTCCCTGACGAGTTCATTTTCAATTTAGGGCCGTTCCGCTTCGTCGCCGAACTGTGGCGGGTCCTCAGGCCTGGCGGACGGGCCATCCTGATTGAGTTCGGCATTGACACCGGCTGGCCGGCTCCGGTGAAGCTGCCGGGCCATACCGAGTACGAAGTCCAATACACGTATTTGCGCCATCTGGCGCGCTGGCTTGGCTTCCAGGAGCAGTACGTCGCCTTGCCGCAGTTCCTGGGCATCAAATCTGACACTCCCGTCCTGTGCACCGGCGCCGCCTATGCCATCCAGCGCTTCTGCGAAGCGCAGGGCAAATCCTTCGCGATCCGTGCCTATACCGAGCCAGAACTGACCAAGGCGCTGGGTGACATGCTGCCAAAGCTGCACGGCTGTCACTATCACAAGATCGGCGACCCGGCCTGGTTCGGCCTGTGGGATTTCAAAGTGCTGCTGCTGCAGAAACCCGGCGCGGCGCCCAAGCCAGCATTTACGGAGACGAAGGGATTTCGGTGGTATTCGCAGCGGTAGAGGGGAGAGAGGGCAGCCTGGTCGCTCCCCTGTGCTCGCAGACCGCGCACACAAGACTTATTAAATTGTCACATGAAGGGCGGTGTTCGGTCGATGCGCGCAGTGGGGAACAACCAGGCTCCCTCTGAAGACAGCAGCAGGAATACGAACCCGTAGGCACGATGTGTGATTGCAAGACCTGGCCCCATTCACACCGTAGAGGAAAGCATGATCGTCGAAGACCAACTCTAGCCTTCCATTCCTCGACATAGTTCCAATCGATGTGTAGTTCGTCCTGTCGGGCCCTGATTGTTTCAAGATCAGCCTGATCCTGAAGCCGACCGGCCAAGGTTTTCAGCACAATAAGATCCTCTATCGTCAAAATGGGCATCTGTAGCGAGTCGAATGGAACGATCCGCCGACTCGCGAGCGCAGTCGAAGATACTCCGAGTCCGCCAAGAGCAGATCGATGACGACTTCCTGATCGCTGCGAATTCCCACGCATTGCCAAATGGACAGCCCCTGAAAGACCGTGCGCGCTGGGTGCACCACGATCGAGTCGAACAGTGGCGAGAGCCATGGAGTGAATGCGCTCACGGGAGGGCTGCTTGACAAGGATCAGGAGGTCGATGTCCGTCGTGGCCCGTGGCTCAACCAGCGCACTGTACGCCCAGCCTCCTGCCAGCGCGTAATTGAAACCGCGTCGACTGAATTCCATGATGAGAGCGGTGAGCGTCTGGACTAGGAAGGATTCTGCTGCCATGCCCGCTCTTTCGCACGGCGAATCTCCCGTATCACCTGCGCCATGGCATCGCCGTTGGGCTCACGTTGTTGCAGCACCGATCGACGCAGGGCCAATCCCAGTTCCGTCAACTCGATCGCATGGCGCAGGTTGTCCGCAATCCGCTCGTCATCGCTCTCATGAACATGCCGTCGCATCGGGAGGAGTCTCGCTGCCACGAAGTGTACAAGACCCGTGGAGCGGAGCAACTCAAGGGGAGAAGGAGGATAGCCTGGGTAATCCTTGTGCTCGCAGATGCCTTCACCTCAGAAGGTGGTGGGTGGGGATACGCGTAGTGCCTCGTCCATCGTTCAGCGGGATTGCGCGGACATCTGAGTGCATCGACAAGGATGAGAAGCTCTGCGAGGGTATGGCGGGTGCCAACGCCTCACGGTTCACGCTTCCCGGTTTTCCAGCCGCCTCGCCAGATCGATCAACACCCCTTCGCGCAAGCCCAGATCGCTGACCAGACAGGCTGACTGACCCAACATCTCCATCACGGTGCGGAGCATGATCGTCCCGGCGACGATGACGTCTTCGCGGCCGCGCTCGAGGCCGGGCAGCCCTTGACGCTGCGCATTGGTCCGGCGCAGCAACTCCTGCTCCAGGTCTCGGATTGTTTCCAGGCTTAGCCGGTAATTGTGGATCCGCGCCGGTTCGTAAGCCGGCAGGCGTTGAGCCATGGCGGCCAAGGTTGTGATCGTGCCCGCGGTTCCGACGAAGGTAATTCCTTCGAGATCGCCGAGCTGGGCCCGCACCGTCTCGGTTTCTTTGCGGATCAGCGCTCGCACCGCCTGCACTTCGTCCGCCGCCGGCGGATCGCAACGGAGAACCCGTTCGGTCAAGCGGACGACGCCGAGATCGATCGAACGGATGAAAGGGGCCGAGCCTGGACGATCGAGAATAAACTCCGTGCTGCCGCCGCCGATGTGCAGCGCGAGCATCGTGGACACATTGGCCGGCAGCCCGGACCGGATGCCGAGCATCGTCCTCCGCGCTTCTTCTTCCCCGCTGATCAGCTCCATTTCCCAGCCGATTTCTCGCTTCACCCGATCCAAAAACTCATCCTGGTTGACCGAGTCGCGGACTGCGCTCGTTGCCACGGCGATGGTCCATTCGACCGGATAGGTCTCGATCACCTGCTTCCACTCTTTCAAGGTCTGAATGACGCGGGTTATCGCCTCTGGACGCAGCGTACGAGTCCGATCGACGCCTTCGCCCAGCCGCAGAATGCGCCGGTCCGAGCGCAACTCGTTCAGTCGTCCTGCATCGGACACCCGGGCGATCAGCAGCCGGCACGTCAGGGTCCCGATATCCACTCCCGCCAGCACTTTCCCGTCTGAACGCGTGGGTCCCGTGGCGTTCACAGATCACCCCTGATGTCGTCCACCTCCGTCTCGATCTTCTTCCGCTGCTCCTGAAGCGATCGGACTTCTTGGACCATGCGGCTGATCTCCATGTCGTTCATGACGCGTTCGACCGGTTCGCCGCGCTCATGCAGTCCGACGGCCCGCTCGCCGATGCTTCCGTACAGGTCCCGAATCCGTTCGTCCAATTTGCGCAGGTCCAACCGCAGGCGCAACAATTCCGCCTCTTCCATCGCGCGATTCGCCGCCTCGGCCGTTCCCCGGCGCACCGTCGCCCACCCGGCTTTCAGGTCATGTTTCAGTCGCTGCAACAGGCCCATATTTCTTCAACTCTTCCTACTACTTCTCGTTCATTCCTCACACACTGAAGGATGCGGGCGGCGTCGACCTGGGTGCCCCTCACCCATTGCCGAGCACCCATTGCCGGGACCCATTACATTCGGCAGAGCAATGGGTCCAGGAGCAACGGGTACCCCCTCAGCGGGATCCCTACACCTGGCTGGGTGCGAGCACGGCTAGGCTGGTCAGCGACAGGCCCCGCACCTTCAACTCACCGACCCCAATTCAAGTTTCGCCTGCCAGCGCCGCAACATCATCGCCCGCAACACGCGATGCTCGGGCTTGTTCAAATGGGGATCTTCTTCGAGTAGCGCAAAGGCTTCCCGTCTCGCCTGTTGCAGCAAGTCTGCGTCGCGAATCAAGCTCGCCGCCCGAAACTCCGGCGCGCCCCACTGTCGCACCCCGAAAAACTCTCCGGGACCCCGGATCTTCAGGTCCTCCTCAGCGATGACAAACCCATCGTTGGACTTCACCAACGCTTCCAGACGACGCCGCGCCTCTGAAGAGAGAGGAGCCTGGCGACCTGATGCCAGGAGAAGGCAAAAAGATTGTCGGCCCCCCCGCCCGACTCGCCCGCGCAACTGGTGTAACTGCGCCAACCCGAACCGTTCCGCATGCTCGATCAACATCACCGTGGCATTCGGCACATCCACCCCCACTTCAATGACGGTCGTGGCTACCAGGATCTGAAGTTCCCCGGCCTTGAAAGCCGCCATCGTCCGTTCTTTTTCGTCGGTGCTCAGACGGCCGTGCAATAGCCCGATGCGGATGTCGCGAAATTCTCCCGTTTGCAGCCGCTCCATCCCCTGAATGGCTGCCTGCAGATCGACTTTCTCTGACTCTTCGACCAACGGATACACGATGTAAGCTTGGCGACCGGCCTCAAGCTCGTCCCGCAGAATCTGATAGGCCCTCCGGCGCTGGGACTCCGTGAACAGCCAGGTGCGGATCGGCTTGCGGCCTGGCGGCAAGGCATCAATGACCGACACGTCGAGATCGCCATACACGGTCATGGCCAGGGTCCTGGGGATCGGTGTCGCGGTGAGCACCAACACATCGGGATGGTACCCCTTGTCCAGCAAGGTCTTCCGTTGCAGGACGCCGAACTTGTGCTGCTCGTCAATCACCGCCAGGCCCAGATTCGCAAACCGGACCGCTTTCTGAATCCACGCGTGCGTGCCGATGACGACCTGAGCTTCGCCGGAGGCGATCTGCTGCAACGCCGCCGTCCGCGCCTTGGTCCGCCCCCCGCTCTTCAGCAGCACCGGTTTCAATCCGAGTTCCCGGAGCAGCCCGCGCAGGGTGAGATAATGCTGCTCCGCCAGAATTTCCGTCGGAGCCATCAGCGCCGCCTGATAGCCTGAGCCGCAGGCCGTCACCAGCGCGTGTAACGCCACGACGGTCTTCCCGCATCCGACGTCGCCCTGAATGAGCCGGTTCATCGGACGCGGCGACGCCATATCCCGCTGGATATCGGCGATCACCCGCTCCTGCGCAGCGGTGAGCGTGAAGGGAAGCACGCTGCGAAGGCGGCCGAGCAGCGGCGTTGCGATGTCGAACCGAATACCCTTGACCTCTTCCTTCACGGAACGTTGACGGCTTCCGAGCGCCAACTGGAGCACAAACAATTCCTCGAAAGCCAATCGCCGATGCGCCGGCGTCGTCCCGCGCTCCAGAGCCTCGAGATCGGTCCCGGGGCGGGGAAAATGAACCTCCTGGATCGCTTCCACCATACGGGGAAGGTGTAGTCGGCAGCGAACGGGCTCCGGGAGGATATCCGGCATCGCCGCTGCATGCTGGTCCAGCAGCGACTTGACGAGCGCCCGCATGTGCCGCGACGTCCAGCCCCTGGTTTCATGATAGATCGGCACGATCCGGCCGACATGCAGTGGAGCGTCACCTTCCTCCAGCAATTCGTATTGATCGACGTCCAGCCGCAGGTCAGCCCAGGATTTCCGGCCAGCCTGGACCCGCCCGGCCATCATCACACGGGCGCCGGGCGTGAGCAGTTCTTCCAAGTATGCCTGATTGAAGAACACGGCCTGAAGCCGGCCGGTCGAATCGTCCAGCGTCACGTCCAGCACGGTCATCCGGCGGTGCGGAATGCGTTTCAGCGAACTCGCCATGACGGTACCGCAGACGGTCGCCCGCAGACCAGGGCGGAGCCGTTCGATCGGCGTGATCACGGATCGGTCTTCATACCGCCACGGCATGAACCACAGGGCTTCCTCCACGGTTTTGACGCCGAGTCGTTCCAAAGCCGTGGTCCGTTTAGGCCCAACCCCTTTGGCGAACCGGATGGGGAGGGTCCACAATTCGATCTGTGTCGAGAGGCCAGGGGGGTGCAGATCCCCTTCCGGGTACCCGTTGCGCTTCCTGCTGCAACGGGTGGTGTTCGCGTGACTGCTCACCCCCCTCGCCTCGTGGCTCGCGCCTATTGCCTCCGCTTTCGCCAGCCGCGCGACGATCGCCCGCGCCTGTTCCAGGCGGCGCTTCTGCTCGGCGGGAGCCAGCCCCGTGTGAAAATCGGCGAACAGTTGGCGAAGGGCCAGCAATTCCCCTTCCACCTTGGGCGAATAGACCGCTTCGGCCAGGGCTTTTACCACCTGAGCCGAGACGAACTGGCCAAGATTTTTCACCGTGGTCAGATGCGCGTAGGCATCCCGACTGGCGAACTCAATAGGGCGGGCGAGGCGCTGCACGATGTCCCGAAGTCGATCGGTTGGGTCGGCGCCAGTAGTGGCCTGAGGTGAGGCAGGCATGAATCAGGACATCCCCGACCCCGCATGATGCCCGCTGACCACCGCGGACGGAAATCAGCGGCGAAGGCACTGCAATTTCGCGAGGTCGTCAGATGGTAGCACAGGCCCCGGAGCGGGACAACGACGGGCAGGCTGCCTTTCAGCGTGAATTCCATACAGTCTTCGTGAACCTTGAGTTCCCCGGCGCAGGATGACAACCATGGTTGGGCGAGAGGCGAGGGGCTCGGAGCGAGGGCGAAGAGACTCCGACTTCTAGCCTCGGGCCTCTAGCCTCGCGCCCATTTTTAGAACATTGTTTGGAGCCTCTGTTCGGCAATGCTACACTTCCCGTCAATAGGGAATACCATGTATCGCCGTAACATCGCCCATATTCTCGGACCGCTCGCCTTTCTATTAGCGCTCTTCGTCGGATATCACACCTGGTTCAAGCCGACGTTCCAACCCCCGCCTCCGCCTAAGACGGAAGCAGCCGAGGCGCCGGCGCCCCGACCGACCGAACCGGTTCCGGGGACCGCGCCTCACGCGGAAAGCCAGCAGGTCCGCCTAATCGACCCCGGTCACATCCCGGACTCCCAATTCGCCGAGACGCTCAAGACGATTCATGAGGAGCTGGAAAAAGCCAATTACGTCGAAGCGGAGGCGAAGCTGGCCAACCTTTCCCCCGAGGCGCTGGCCCAGCCGCAGGTTCGCCGGCACGCCGCCGTCCTGTGGAACAATCTGGGCGTCCAGCAAGAGAAGACGGGCGGCACCGAGGCGTCGGTCAAGGCGTTCAAGACCGCGGTGTCGTTAGACCCCGCCAACCCGGTGGCCCATCTCAATCTCGCTCACGCATATTGGGAGCTGCGTGATCCCGCGCTCACACCGGAATTCCTGGAAACCGTGATCCGCCTGGCGCCCGCCGAACCGTTCCCCCACCTCGCGATGGCCGACCTGCTGCAGGAACGGGACGACTTGGCGGCGGCCGCCCGACATCTGGAACAAGCAGCTGATCGCGCCGGGCAAGATCCCACGCTGCGCTCCTACCTGCAGACCGTCGCCGCCAAGGTCAAGCGCACGGAAAAGACCGAACAACAGATGATCGCCCGCAGCAGCACCCATTTCACGGTGAAATTCGACGGCGGGGAGGACCAGACAACCTGGATCGGCGTGTTGGAGATTCTGGAAGAGGCCTATCGAGACATTGGGCAGAAATTCGGCTATTTCCCCGCGAAACCGATCATCGTCGTGCTGCACACGAAAGACAACTTCCTGAGCGCGACCGGCAGCCCGATGTGGGCCGATGGGCTGTTCGATCCGGTCCTGGGGCGTATCCAGATCCCGACCCAAGGCGCCTTGACCGATCAAGTCTGGTTGACCCGCGTGTTGCGCCATGAATTCGTGCATGCGCTATTACATGAACGCATGGGCCTCGAAGCCGCGGCCCTTCCCACCTGGTTGAACGAGGGGCTGGCGATGCAATTAGCGGGCGATCCCTGGCCTGATCTGAATCAGATCATCCAGGACGACGTGAAACTCTTGCCCCTGACGGCGCTGGAAGGAAGTTGGGGCGGGTTATCAACGGAGGCTGCGGCGGTGGCCTACTTTGAAGCCAACTCCGCCGTGCGTTACCTCATTGACCGCTTCGGCATGCATCGGATCGGAGAGATGCTCGCCATGCTCAAGGCGAGACACACGCTGGCGGCTGCGATGCAAGACAAGCTGTTTCTCTCTTATGACCAATTCCAGCGCCAGTGGGCAGACCGGCTCCACGCGAAGCCGAAGGCCGGCAGGACGTAGATCCAGCGTTCTCCCAGACGACGAGGGTGGCTGTCGCATTCCGCTGCCGCCCCGGCCACAAGGGCAACACGCTGGCGTGCTCCTCTTCTTCCGGCGCTGCTTCTTGCTCCAAAGACTCGAAAGTATCCACCCATAACAGGATTTCGCTCGTCCGGTCGTACGCGCTCACCATGAATTGAAACGCATGGTCGAGGTTGCGCAATGCGGCCGCCGGGACCAGTCGATATCTTGTCGGCTTGCCAGCTCCGCGACCGCTTCCGGTGAGCGCGAATTGGTCCTGCCACACCATGCTTCCCGTGTTCGGATCGAGGGCTCGAACGAGGTAATAGGGCAGGATGGCGGCGCCGCTCTCGTTCGCAGTCCGTTTGAGAGCGACCGTGGGCCGGATCAGCCTCGCGATGGGCTTGGCCGTTTCTCCTTCGCCGCCGGTCGTCAGATTCAATTGGCCTTCCCACAGAAAGCTTCCGGTCTGAGCATCATAGACCCGCAGAAGGAATTTCGAGAGACCTTCGCCGTTTATGGAGCCCCCGCCGCCGATCCCGCCCGCAAAGATCCGTCCGGTCGTCTGGCCGGAGGTCGGCGCTCCGTCCTCAATCACCGCCAAGTCGAAAGACTCTTCCGAGAGCACCTGGCCGGTCCGGGCATCGTAGGTCCTGATCACGATGATCGACTCCCCGCCGGCTTGAAAACCGAACCCCGCCGCAAGCACGGGGGTGTCGGCATGAAAGCCGGATGGGTGCTCGCCGCCCCATCCCTGTCCGGTCCACATCAGCAGTCCTATTCCTGCAACCGGCCATGCAGCCCAGACGTTGCGCAGCAAGTTCTTCATGTCACGAACTCCGTGGGTGAGTGTTGAGGGATTCTGGCTGCGCGGGCATCCGGAGTAAATTCTGCTTAGGATAGGCAAACCCCTCGAAAAGGGGGGGAAAGCAGCATGGATGTTTTAGGGCGGGAGAGCAGGATCGCTGAGATCAGCGTGGCGGATGGACTTCACCGAACCAGCGATACCGATTTCGGGCGACGATCCGATAAGCCAGATAAGCCAGGGGCTTGAGCAGCGGTACCCGCATCAAGGCCAGCATGAGACGGCCGCCTCGAAGGCCCGGCAAGAGAGGCAGGAACGCATCGAGCCCGCGGCGAAGCTGACCGTCGGACCCGACCAGGAACGCCATATCGGGACGGCCGGGACGGTACTCAGCCCCCAAATACCGCGCCGCTTCCTCGCTCTGATACGGAACGAACCGGACGGGTGATTGCTCTCTGTTTCTATCGAGCTGTTCGATTCCCGTCTTGGCCGTCACGCACAGACGGCATTGACCGTCGTAAATCAGCACACACGGCGATTCAGGCTGGGGGGGATGCC
>JBBIOW010000021.1:0-28141 GCA_037443165.1 Nitrospiraceae bacterium
AACTGACCGGGATTCGACGGGTCTACACGTACGCAGATAGCTGGTGCGGGAGTTGTCTTCATCACGCCGTCCCCTCTCTCGGTTTGACAGGCCCCGCCCCTCCGTTTGAACCAAGCGCCTGTGAGGCCAGCGCATCGGCAGCTCGCACCACCGATTCGAGATACGCGAGTCCCCAACGGCCGTACATCCGTTGCAGCCGAGCAAAGCGTCGAGGCACCTCACGGGCAAGTTCGACGACTTTGTCATCCGGATAGTCGGAATCAAACGCTTCCTCAACCGGGAAGTGAGGGCGAGCCCGTCCGTGGTGCGCGGCAACGAGATGCAGCACCAAATCCTGTGCCTCTTCGTCAAGCGCTTGAAACTCGGCAAGCCGTGTTATTTCGAGGAGTGAACCGAACTCATGTCGGTAAGGAGAAACGTCCACCGGTGTCATGGCGCCACCGGATTTCGCCAGCACACGCTGTGGATACTCGCGGTTCCCGATGGATCGTTGCCAGATCGCACGGTTCTTCCCAAGATCGTGCCATTGGGCAGCCAGGACGATTGCCTTGGCTTCTGGGTCCTTCAGGCCCAGCTTGGCGACAAGGTGGCTTGCAACGTTTCCGACCGCTCGAAGATGCTCTTGTAAGTCTTGCGCGACACGCGCTGTGCGCGAGCCGTCATCGTCCGCAGATCGTGCCCGAACATACCAGGACCAGTACCGTGACCGAGGCTGTCCGTCTTCCTCCACCATGATCTCTTCCTCGTCCATCCACGTGTCGATTGTTCGCACGAGCCGCATGCCCTCGGGCGGCACCGCATCATCCCACACGCGGCTGCGCCTTGGCCGACCGTGATCGTCGAACCACTTGGCCGACACATCGTAGAGAGTCCTTTGACTTTCATCTACCGGCTCGTCTCCGTTCAACATGCCCTTTTTCAACCCGCCAGCCTTGGGAGGCAGAATCACCGTGCAGTCTTTCAGATCAAAGTCCGGCTTCTTTTGTTTGTCCTTGCGGACGAGTTGTTCCATTGTGAGCGCGAGCACTTTACCATCCGCATCGAGGAGCCAGCATGGGAGGTCCGGTCCACGCGCCGCAATCTTTTCCAACTGCTTGCGCACTCGATCCGAACGATCACGCAGTAATTCATGAGGCTTCAGTGGGTAGTCCTCGAGCAGCTCGTCAGGCCTGTATCGGGTCAGCAAATCATCCTTGATCAGTTCGACCTCCTCGCGCCAGGCCACCGACGTTTCTGGCGGCTCCCATTCAGCGATCCCGTGCAGCCAGTCTGCCACCGGCGGCCTACCTGGCAGTTTTTCTCGAACCGACGTTAGCGCCCACGCGTCGAACAGAATGTCGCTCACCGGACGGATCATCGGTGGCGGGCTGAACGCGGCCAGCCGCTCGGTCTCCGGCAACGCACGCAGCGCCGCCGGGCTGGCGTCGTACGAGCCATCTATCTGCTCTGGCAGTTTGATGAGCACGTCCCTGGTTCTTCCGATCGCCAGTTCGAGTGGCGACTGCTTTTCGGTCTCTTCTTGTCCTTTGTCGCCTGCAGCGGTGTTGTCAGCCGTGGGTTCTTCTGCGGCCGCCGGTTCTTGACTGGTTGCATTCCCTTTGGAATCAGCCGTGCCGGTCTCTGTTGCTTGGGTCGCCTTTGGAGGAGTCACATGTACCACGTCCACGTTGGCTGCACCATTCCCGAAGCGATTCACGCGACCAAGACGCTGCGCCATACTGTCAAACGGCGTGAGATCACAGACCATATGGTCAGCCGAGATATCTACTCCAACCTCTCCAGCAGATGTGCATATGAGATAGACCGTGCCTTGGGTCGGTTCGACATCGGGCCGCGGCAGAAAGCGGGCAAAGATCTGATCCTCCTTCGCTAATCTATCTCGTTCCCATCCGCGCAGAGTGCCGGTGAGTACCTGAACCTGCTGCTTAGCACCCTCTAGCTTACGCCTCACCTTCTCCACACCGTCGAGTTCGCGGAGAAACACCAAGATGGCTTGCCCGCTCTGCTGATATTTCAGCGCAAGTTCCGCCACCTTTTCCGGAACCAGCTTCTGGTCCTCTACCGGATGGAGTTGGAGCCTCTTTTTTGCCTTAAACCGCTTGGCGACCTCCGCATCCACTAAGTCTTCCTCGGTAAAGATCGGAAACTCACCGCTTCCATCCGTTTTCGAGGTTGCCGTCAGCTCCATGACATAAAAGGCGCCGAATTCTCGGCAACCTTGCTGTTCTTCACGAATCGCCGTCATGAGCGTTTGAAAAGGCAGTTCAAGATGGGCCTCATCGTGAATCAACAGGACATCCTGTCCAAGAAAGCCGGCGTGCAGCGGCTTGCTCTTGAATCCGCAGCCATAGCCGCTGAAGAGCAACCGGCTGCCGATCATGTCCACCGTACCGACGATCACAGCGGGCCTGGCCGGATCGTTGCGCCACTCGGCATTGTCCGCAAACTCCCCGCGCAACGTGCTGATCGCTAAAGGCGAGCTCTCTGAGTCAACGCAAAGCCCTTGCAGACTCTTAACAATCGGCCTCAGTTCTCTCACGGTCATGAGTGCTGTGCGCAAATGCTCCGCTTCCCGCGTGGCCTGGTCAACAACCGTCCGGCGATTGACCACATACACCAGCCGACGCGGGAACGCGTTGAGAGAACCATGCTGTGCGTGATGAGCCAGTGCCAAGAGCCACACCGCAATGACGGAGGTTTTGCCCAAACCCGTAGGGACATCGCACGTCTTGCGGAATTGTTTCTGCGCCCACTCCCTGAAGAGCTTCTCTTGCCAAGGAAACGGCCCAGCCGTTCCGGTCAAGCCCTTGAACGACTCCTTAAAGTCCATAGCTCAGCAACCTGCTATACCTACATGTGCGGATATCTCAAGCACCTGTCTGTAATCTGCCTACTCTCTCCAGGGAGCAATGTACACCCCTACCTCGCCATCGCGGTCTTGCCGAGACCTGTCGGCACGTCCACCAAGAGGCCCGCACCCTCTACCTCCCCCAGCCCCGCCTTACAAAGGCGGGGAGCTTCGGAATTCCCCTCCTCCCTTCGACTACGCTCAGGGCAAGCCTTGCCCTCTCCCGCGAGGGGAGAGGGTTGTCCGCTGGGGACCGGTACCCCTCGACAAGGCTCGGGGAGCCAGACCCCTTCGGCGAAGCGGACCTGGAATGGGTAGGGCTCATGGCCGGTGGCCCGTTCGAACCACCTCGCGAACCGTTCGCTCGCGTCGCCCCCCATGTCTCCGCTCTTTCGCCTTGGAAACCCCACTCAACTCTCCAGCCCCGTCCTGCCGGGACAGAAACGGTCAACTCGTGATTGACTTCGGTTGTACACCAGCGTACATTGCGGTCGCCTTTCGCCGGAGGCAAGCATGAAGCTCTCAATCAGCGAAGCGCGTAAGCGACTGCCGGCGCTGGTCCGCCGGGTTCGGCGAAACGCCGGCGCCAGCGTCCAGATTACCGTGCATGACGAGGTTGTCGCGGAACTGCGCGCGGTCCAGCCAGAACCGGAACCCGGCGCCGCCGCTAAGAAGCTGCTGCAAGTAATGGCGCACCTGCCCAAGGGCCGGGGCCGCAAGACCGGCGTTTCATCGCAGGTCAAGAAGCACCTGTACGGAAGCAAGCGGATGATCCGCTGATGGCGCTCCCGCCGGCAGCATTCTGCGATACTTCCTATTTTTACGCCTGTCTCGATCCCAAGGATGTGAACCATGGCCGCGCGCGGGCGCTGGCCGCCGAAGCCGCCACGTCCGGAACGGCGTTTTACTCCACCTGGGATATCGTAAGCGAAACCGTGACGTTGCTGCGCTATCGCCGCAACTTTCGGGCTGCGCTGGTCTTTCTCGACGAGGTCAAACCAGTGTTGCGGATCATTCGTTACGGCGATCGCGTCAGGGTGGAGGCCGAGGACCTTTTCAGGCGGTATGGGCAGGATCATCGGTTGTCCTTCTGTGATGCGATCTCATTCGTTGTCGTCACCACGCTCCTGGAAGACATGTCCTGTCTGGCCTTCGATGAAGACTTTCGCCGGCTCGGTCTCACCGTGCTGACCTAATCACCGCCACAGCCCAGCCCAGCACCGCCATTGCGGTCTTGCCCAATCCAGCCGGTACATCTACCAGCTCCGGCAACGAAAGACCGGTGGTAAAGCGGACCTGAAACGGATAGGGCGCGTGGCCGGCGGCCTGCTCAAACCATTTTCCGAATCGCTGTTCCTGATTCATCGGTGTTCCTGCTCCGGTTCTCGGTATCTGTGTCTTCCTCGCCCGCTCATTCCATCCAACGGCGCGAAGGGCACTCCAATGTTATGCCGCCTCGACGGATTCAACGGATTGCGTGACGAGGACCTACAAATTGACCACGATTGAGGCATTCGGTATACTGATTCGGAAATGGAGGATGCCCCCATGGGCGTATCCCAAATATCAGCAAAGGGGCAAATTCTGATTCCTCGGCAACTTCGGCGCAAGCTCGGGTTCAAGGCCGGAGGCAAGGTCCAATTGATCGAGGAAGGCGGCCGCTTGGTTATCGCCCCGGCTCCTGAAGACCCTATTGCGGCGGCCACGGGCTTTCTCACGGGCAAGTTCTCCTTGACGGACGACCTCCGCCGTGAGCACCGGAAGGAGGCGCGCCGTGAGCAAAAAGCTCGTGCTCGATAGCTTCGCGCTGGTCAGTCTCTTCCATAAGGAACCTGGTTGAGAAAAGGTTCGCGCCTCCCTGTACGAGCAGCAGCGAGAGGGCATCAAGGCCTTTCTGAACTGGGTCAATTGGGGCGAATTCTACTATATCGTCAAACGCAGGGTCGGCGCGGTTCGAGCTGCTGAAGCGCTCCATCTCCTGGAACAACTGCCCATCGAGCTGGTCCCGGTGGATCTGCCGCTGGTGCGAGAGGCGGCGGAGATCAAAAGCGAGCATGCGGTCTCCTATGCGGATGCCTTTTGTGTCGCCACGGCCCGCCGCCTGTCGGGGACGGTCCTGACGAGCGACCCTGAATTTCGAGCCGTCGAGCATCTGGTCACCGTCCGGTGGCTGAGGAACTAGCTCGATCCCTGATCTTGATCGTCCCGTGCTATCCACCGTCCCAAATGCCACGCCGGAGTTATAGTCGTTCGCCGGGTTCAGCGGATGTCCGAGCAGACTTCCTGCCCGCCGGCTTTGCCTTTCCGCCCGGGTGCGGTACAATCGCAGCCATGGCCTTCGACCCTGACGATCCTCCCATTTGGCTGCGCAAGCTCCACATCACCGCGGCACAGATCAGCCCGACAGACTATCCATCCACGCCGCAAGAGGGTATCCTTGCCGTCTGTCGCCTGTCAGATGCCCAACACCGGTGGATTCTTGCTTTGCGTGGCCCCATACCGGGAGCTGATCGCACCGTGACGACTCGCTAGCCCACCCCCAGTTCCTTATTGCATCATGGCCCCACCCGATGCCGTCGGTGATGACTATCTCGCAGTGGTAGAACTGGCCCAACGGGCATTGTCCTCCACAGAGGTCAACTATTGCATCATCGGGGCGTTAGCCCTCGGTATCTGGGGAACTCCGCGTGCGACGTATGACGTCGATTTCCTCATCCTCGCACACAGTGCCGATCCTGAGCCGTTTCTCGGGTTGCTGCAAGCAGCAGGGTTTTCGATCGATGAGTCGTGGCATCGCGCCAATCCGATGGCTCGCGAGGTCGTCCTCAGGCTCGCGCACCCTCGGAGTCCCCATTTTCCCGTTGATCTGGTCTTTGCCCAAGCCCCCTTTGAGCGCGCCGTGCTGGATCGGCGTCGAGCCATTGATCTTCACGGGTTGACACTCTGGATGAGTTCGCCGGAAGACCTTATCCTCATGAAACTTCGTGCGGGGCGGCCACGAGATTTTGACGACGTGATCGGCATCATCAAGAATCCGCGTCTGCACCTCGATCTCACCCACCTCTGGAACTGGGCCGACCAATTGGGCTTACAGGGCGAACTGCACTACGTCCTCCGAGTAGCCGGGGCTGAAGGCTAGCCCACCGGTACCGGCCGTCGCTTCCCGTCGAGCCCGTCCTTCGTTCGCCGTCCCGCAAGCCGTTCTTCCGCCCCTCATCGCGTGCTCCGCAGGCCGGTGCCATCCAACGGCGCGATGTCTCGCATGGCTCTCTCCTTTCGCTCATCGCTCGGTTTCCCAAAGCAAGAGGCAGAAAATGGAGAGGATTCTTCGTAGAGGCGAGCGTAGCACACGCCTGTGACACGTGAGGTCATGTCGTCCACCAAATTGTTGCTGAGGAGATTCTCATTGGCTGACCTGCGCTTCCGTGGGCTTCGTCGAGGAGCTGCTGTCGCACGTTGTGACATCGGAGGTCACTCCCGCCCGGAGCCGTGATCCCGCATCGCCGTCCGAGAACCGGGGCGATTCCCCCACACATTGGCAGCGGCATATCAGATGCCTACGCTACAGGCCTCTCCCGAACGCAGAACAGTCGTGCGCACCACGCTCGACCCCGACAAGAAACTGATCGAACGACCCATGAAGGTCACGTCGGTCAAGACCCAGACCTACGCCATTCATCAGGCAGCAGCGGAATTGATCCGCCGCAGGAATCGGGGACCTTTCGGCCATCCAGCTTCGACAGGGCGTGGCCCTGCCGCTCTCAGACTGCACAGAGCCCGATCGTGGTAGATCATCACCTTCGCGCGGTCACGTCCTGCGGAGAATGCGCTGCGCTTCCTCCTTGACCGCGGAACGAAGCGAGTGCGGCCTGATCACCTCGACGCCGCTGCCAAAACTGAGGATCCAGCCCACCACCTCGCGCGTGTCGGCCACCTTGAGCGCCATCCGAAGCCGGCCTCCTTTGAGCGGCGTCAGTTTCTGGCTCGCATGCCAGATCCGGTCCTTGGCCCAGGCGGCCGTCGCCTTGTCAAACAGCAGTTCCACGTCGATGCGTTTGCCCCGCATGACCGTCAACGCATCCTGCACATAGGCGTCCAAATCGAACCCCAGGGGCATTTGATACGGATGGTCCGTCAGGGTGACGGAGCGAATACGTTCGACGGCGAACATCCGCACATCGTTCCGCATATGACAATGGCCGACCAGGTACATCCCGCCCGACGCATACCAGAGCCGATACGGATCGACTTCCCGGCGGGTCAGGCGGGCGCGGGACGCCGAGTAATACCGCATTTGGATCGTGCGGTGCTGATCGATGGCTTGGGTCAGGCGGTCGATGGTCTCGCGGTGTTGCCGGTACCGTTTGTGCGGGCCGATGCCGACGGCCAGGATGTCTTGCATGCGGCCGAGATAGTGATGACTGCCCGGCGGCAACACGGCTGCAGCCTTGTTCAACACGGAGTCCAGCGCAGACCGGATGTGGGTGCCTTCAAGCGGTTTCAGCAAATGCCGGCTGATCAGGAGAGCCATGAGTTCGGTCGGCGAAAAGGTCAGGGGCAGGTTGCGGTACCCGTCCATCAGGCGCCACCGGACGCGGCCGTCCGCGCGCTCGCTGATCAGCGGCACCCCGGCGGCCTCCAGCGCCTCGAGGTCGCGGCGGAGCGTCCGGGGATGCTTGAGGTACTCGGGAGACAGCGCCTCCCGCAACTCTTCCAGGGTGAGGCCGGCGCGCGAGGCTTCGAGCTGGTGGACGATGAGCCATTGGCGGGTGAATTGCTCGTTGCGCGGCATCGCCGGGTCCGGACAAGAGAGCCGTAGAATACCCGGTTCCCTCCGGCCGGACAAGGTGCCGGTGGGATCACCTCGCCTTGACTCGCTCCGCAACCCCTGTTAGCCTGGCGCCGCTTGCTTCGTGACAAAGAGGTCGAGCGTGCCCGCTTTCGCCATGATCACCGCGTTCGGTCAGGATCGGCCGGGCATCGTCGCGGGCCTGGCCGAAGGTTTGTATCAGCTCGGCTGCAACATCGAAGATACATGCATGACCCGGCTGCGCGGCGAATTCTCCATGATGGTGATGGTGCGATTGCCCGAAGGGCTCTCGGCGGACCGCCTCGCCGAGCGTCTGGAGCCTTCCATTTCACCGATGGGGCTGACGGTCTTGTGCCGGGAACTTCCGGCTCGCGCTGCGGAACGGACGGCGGCTCCCGACGAGCCGTTGTTCATGCTGTCGGTATACGGCGCCGATCATCCCGGCATCGTCGCGCAGGTCGCGCGGGTGGTGGCCGATCACGGCGGCAACATCACGGACATGAACACCCGGGTCATCGGCTCGGAGGACCGGCCGGTGTACGTCATGATCTTGGAAATCCAGCTTCCTGAACGTTCCTCGCCGGCCGAACTCGAACAGGCCCTCGAACGGCTGAAACCGGTGCTCGGCGTGGATCTCACTTTTCGACCCATCGAGCAGGTCCGGCTCTAGCTCGCCGTGGCGGTCCGTCCGATCCTGCGCTATCCCGATCCGATCCTCAAACGCGTGGCGTCGCCGGTCTCCTTGGACGATCCGGTCTTGCCGGGCCTCATCCGGGACCTGCTCGATACGCTGGTGGCCTCGCCCGGCGTGGCGCTCGCCGCCCCGCAGATCGGGTCCTTGCTCCAGGTCATCGTGGTCGACGTCACGCGGAAGAAAGGCGAGACCGGCCATGGGCTGGTCGTGCTGTTGAACCCGCGGATCGTGGATCAGGATGACCGGCGCATCATCCGAGAGGGCTGTTTGAGCGTCCCAGACTATACCGGCAACGTCCTGCGGCACGGACGGACGGTCGTGGAAGGCGTGACCCCGGAGGGCCGGACGAGAACGCTCATGACGTCAGGCCTGGAAGCCCTGGCCTTTCAACACGAGGTGGATCACTTGAATGGCACCCTATTTCTGGATCGCATCCAGTCGCTGAGCACGGACTTGTTCAGAAGGAAGCAGCGTTAGTTCGGGTGCAGTCGAGCGGACAGTTCGGGCGGACGGGGGCGGGTCATCCTGCCACACATAACTCGGCTCGAACAGGGGCTGGTAGCGCGGCGGAACGGGGATGGGAAAGGTCAACACGTCATAGGCGCCGGCGACCGTGCGGGCGATGAACATCCCCAGCCCGTCGATCGGTCCTCGCCACACGCCAACTCCCCAACCTTCCTCTTGGCCTATCAGATAGATTTGCTTCGGCAGCTCGATCCAGCCGGTGCTGACGTTGATCGCGCCGCGCACGAGTTTCATCCCGGCTTGCCGCCAGAACGGCGGCTCCTCGGCATGCGCGAGGGTGGCGCATGCCAACAGCACGGTCGCCGACAGACCGAGCAACCGATGGCTCATCATCGCCGACTCATCAGCTTTCCGCGATCAGCTCGCTGCGTTCCGAAGCCGACGCCTGGCGGCTGACCGCTGACGGTTACGATAGCGAAGTTGCAACCCGATGTCTATTTGGTTAAGGTACCTCCGATGGACAAAACCCTCGCGCGTCAGATCCTGCTGGCCTGCGCGAGCGGGTTTCTGCATCCTCTCTGCTTTCCCGACTTCGATCTCGGTTTCCTCGCCTGGGTGTTCCTGGTCCCGCTTCATCTCGCCGTCGGGTCGGCCTCACTGCGCCGGGCATTCCGAATCGGCTGGCTCGCCGGCCTGATCAGCTTTACCGGCATCATGTCCTGGGTGGTCACGGCTATGCACCTCTACGGCAAGATGCCGCTGGCGGCCAGTTATGCCGTCATGGCGCTATTGACCGCGTATCTCGGGCTGTACATCGCTCTCTATGCCGTAGGATACGCGTGGCTCGAGCGGGCGGCTCCATCGGTGCGCTTTCTCACGGCTCCCAGCCTGTGGGTGTCGCTCGAGCTGCTGCGCACCTATTTTCTCTCCGGCTTGCCCTGGGCCCTGCTCGGGTACTCCCAGTATCGATGGCTACCGATCATCCAGATGGCGGATCATACCGGCGTCTACGGCGTGTCGTTCCTGATCGTGCTGGTGAACGTCGCACTGAGCGAGCTGATCCTCTGGCTCGCCGCCCGCATCCGCCGCCAGGGACAGGTCAAGCTGACCTGGCCGGCGCCGGCTGCCGCTGTCCTGGCCATGTCCATCGCCTGGATATACGGACAGAGTGTCCTGCGCGCCGACACGCACACCCCCGACGCCCGGCAACTCGCCATCGGACTGGTGCAACCTAATATCGACCAGGCCCACAAGTGGGACGTGGCCTACCGGCAGGAGACCCTGGAGCGCTACCGCCGTCTGACATCGCAGGTGGCCGATCGGTCCGATTTGATCATCTGGCCGGAAGCGGCGACCCCGTTTCTCTTTGAACTGGAACCGCGGTACCGGCTCGAAGTGACCGCCATGGCGCGAGAGGCGCGCGCGCCCATTCTGTTCGGCAGCCCGGCGCTCCGATACGGCCTGGACCGCCGCCCGTACCTGCTGAACAGCGCGTATCTGCTCTCGACGGACGGCCAGATCATAGGCCGCTACGACAAGCAACACCTGGTTCCGTTCGGCGAATATATCCCGCTGCACTCTTCGGTCCTCTTCTTTCTCGACAAACTCGTGGAAGGCATCGGCGATTTCGAGGCCGGCACGACGCCCACCATTCTGACCGTGCGCCCGCAAGACTCCTCTGTCCCACCGGAGGGAGAGGAAAGGCCGGCGGTCAAGTTCGGTGTCGTGATCTGCTACGAGGTGATTTTCCCCGATCTGGTTCGCCAATTCGCCGCCAACGGCGCGGAATTCATGGCGACCATCACCAACGACGCCTGGTTCGGCCGCTCGTCGGCTCCCTATCAGCACTTCGCAATGGTGGTCTTCCGCTCGGTGGAGAACCGCGTGGCCTTCGCCCGGGCGGCCAATACCGGAATCTCCGGTTTCATCGATCCGTCCGGACGCATCCTCAGCGCGACGCCGATCTTCACCGAGGAAGCGCTGACAGGCACGATTCCTGTCCAACGCCGCCCGACGTTTTACACGCAATACGGTGATGCCTTCGCGTATGGGTGTGTTATAATCACCGGACTTTTCTTTACGTCCATGTGCTTCCGGCACAGACGCCGTGTCAATCGGCGCTAGGCGATGGGTAACGGGACGGCAGGCTGAACCTCTTCACCACGAGCCCAGCGCCTTGCACCTAGAGCCTGAAGGAGTCTTTCATGCTTGATGAAGTCCGAGCGCGAGTCCGAACCATCGGCGAACAGGTGAGCGAACTCCGGGGGCATCTTTGACCTCCCTCGATTGACTTCGGAATTGAATGCCCTGAACGAGCAATCGGCCCATCCGGACTTCTGGAAGGATCCGCAGGCCGCCGCGCGACTCAGCCGGAAAAAAGCCACTATCGAGCGGGAGATCGACCGCTGGCGCGAAATCGAGCGCCGGCACAGCGACCTCTGCGCGATGGTGGAATTGGCCGAGGAAACAGGCGATGCCGAGCTAGAACGGGAACTAGCCGCCGAACTGAAGCAGGTTGAAGCAGCCGTCGATGCCTTGCGCATCGAGCTGCTGTTGTCCGGAGAACGGGACAGCAGCAACGCCATCCTCGCGATCCATCCCGGCGCCGGTGGCACGGAATCGCAGGACTGGGCCCAGATGCTCCTGCGGATGTACGTCCGCTGGGCGGAGCGCAAAGGGTTCAAGGTCGACACGCTGGACCTGCAAGCGGGCGACGAAGCGGGTATCAAAAGCGCGACCCTGTCCATCGCCGGTCCCTACGCATACGGCTATCTCAAGGCCGAAGCCGGCGTGCATCGCCTGGTTCGGATTTCGCCGTTCGACGCCAACAAGCGGCGGCACACGTCGTTCGCCTCCGTGTTCGTATATCCGGAGATCGAGGAAGATATCGAGGTCGTGATCGACGAGAAAGACCTGCGGATCGACACCTTCCGCTCGGGCGGCGCCGGCGGGCAAAACGTCAACAAGGTGGAGACGGCCATCCGCATCACGCACATCCCCACCGGCATCGTGGTGCAATGCCAGAACGAGCGATCGCAGCTGCAGAACCGGATGGGCGCGATGAAGATCCTGAAAGCGCGGCTCTATGAGCTGGAACAGCAAAAAAAACAGGCGGAGTTCCAGGCGATCGTCGGCGAGAAGAAGGAAATCGCCTGGGGCAGCCAGATCCGCTCCTACGTGTTTCAGCCCTATCAACTGGTGAAGGACCACCGGACGAACATCGAGGTCGGCAACGTCGCGGCGGTCATGGACGGCGATCTGGACACATTCATCGAAGCGTATCTGAAGCAGCAAATAGCCAGCAGCAAACAGCAAACAGCCTGAGGACCCAACCGAAAGCTGTTCGCTATTAGCTCTTCGGTATTAGCCACTCGCTGAGCTATGGAAGACAACGAACAACGACTTCAGCGGATCAAGAAACTCGACACGCTCCGCCGGCTCGGGGTGCAACCCTATGGCTCGCGGTTCGAGGTGAAAGACCGCACCGGCGACCTGATTCGCCTGCATGGACGGAAATCCAAGGAGGCGCTGGAACAGGAGCGCATCGAATGTACGCTGGCCGGCCGCATCGTGGCCCTGCGTCGCTTCGGCAAGGCCGCCTTCGCCGTGCTCCAGGACGGCGCGGACCGCCTGCAGGTGTATCTCAAGAAGGATCTTCTCGGCGAACACACCTATCGGATCTGCGAGGAGTTGGACCTCGGCGACTGGATCGGCGTCACCGGCCGGTTGTTTCGTACCAAGACCGACGAATTCACCGTCGAAGTCCATTCCCTGACCTTTCTGAGCAAGGCGCTGCGGCCCCTGCCGGAAAAGTGGCACGGGCTCACCGACGTGGAGACCCGCTACCGCCAGCGGTACGTGGACCTGATCGCCAACCCGTCCGTTCATGACATCTTCGCCACCCGCAGCCGGATCATCGCCGGCGTCCGCTCGTTCCTCATCGAGCGGGGCTTCCTGGAAGTCGAAACGCCGATGATGCACCCGATCCCCGGCGGCGCCATGGCCAAGCCGTTCGTCACCCATCACAACGCGCTGGGGGTGGACCTCTATCTGCGGATCGCGCCGGAGCTCTATCTGAAGCGACTCATCGTCGGCGGCTTCCCGCGGGTGTTCGAGATCAACCGCAATTTCCGGAACGAGGGCATCTCGACGATTCATAATCCTGAATTTACGATGTTGGAATTCTATGTCGCCTACGCCGACTACACCGACTTGATGGTGTTGACCGAGGAGTTGATCGTCCGCCTCGCGCGGGAAGTGCTGGGCAAGACCGTGATCGAGTACCAGGGCCGGCAGATCGACTTGTCGCCCCCGTGGCGGCGCTGGTCCTATCGGCAGGCGATCCTGGAAGTGAACAAGCTGGACCAGTCCGTCCTGCGCGATCGGGCAGCCGCGCTGGCCGCCGCGAAGCGGCTGGGTGTTGAGGTCGATCCGAACGCGCCGCTGGTAACGGTCCTCAACGAGATCTTCGAGGAGACGGTCGAACCCCATCTCCAGCAACCGACCTTCATCACCGATTATCCGATCGAAATCTCGCCGCTCGCCCGCCGCAAGGATTCCGATCCCACCTTGACCGATCGGTTCGAGCTGTACATCGCCGGCCGGGAAATCGCGAACGCCTTCTCCGAGTTGAACGATCCGCTCGAGCAGCGGCAACGGTTCGAGGCGCAACTCGCCCAGCGGGAGGCCGGCGACGAAGAGGCCCACCTGTTGGACGAGGATTTTCTGCGCGCGCTCGAATACGGCATGCCCCCCACCGCGGGAGAGGGAATCGGGATCGACCGGCTCGTGATGCTGTTCACCGATCAGGCATCGATCCGCGACGTGGTGCTGTTTCCCCAACTGAGGCCGGAGAAGTAGCGGTGACGCTCCCCTACGAGATTTTTATCGGCCTGCGGTACCTTCGCGCCAAACGCCGCCACCGAACCATCTCGCTGAACACCTTTGTCTCGGTCGCCGGCATCACGCTCGGGGTGGCCGCCCTCATCGGCACGCTTGGCATCATGACCGGGTTCAAGGAGGACCTCCAGGCCAAGATCCTGGGCACGACCGCCCACATCATCGTCCAGGACCGGACCAAAGACGGGATCGCCGACTACGATGCGCAGGTGAAACGCATCGAAGAAACACCGCAAGTCGTCGCCGCGACGCCGTTCGTGCTGCGGCAGGTATTGCTGACCTCGCAGACCGGCGTGCAAGGCATCATCTTGCGGGGAATCGACCCCGAGCGTGAGGCCCGTGTGACCGATCTGGCCAAGAACCTCCGGGGCGGCAACCTGCTCGATCTGAACACCCCGGTCAAGGTGACGCAGCCGGTTGAAGGCGGCCGCCCAGGCGAAACCGAGGACGTCTCCAGGCCGGGCATCATCCTCGGGAAGGAACTTTCGCTACGCTTGGGTGCCTTCGTGGGCGACACGGTCAACGTCGTCTCGCCGGTCGGCCCGATCAGCGCGGTGGGCATGATTCCAAAGATCCGCACCTTCGCCGTCGTCGGAATCTTCGAATCGGGCATGTACGAATACGATTCGTCGCTCGCCTATATCGCGCTGGACGAGGCCCAGAAGTTCTTCAACATGGGGCCGACGGTCAGCGGGATCGAAGTCAAGGTGACCGAGATCTTTCAGGCCGGCGAGATCGCCCGTCATATCGAGCGCGCGCTCGGCTTTCCTTACTGGGCCCGCGACTGGATGCAGCTCAACCGCAACCTGTTCTCCGCGCTGAAGCTCGAGAAGACCATGATGTTTCTGCTGCTGGTCCTCATCACCATCGTGGCCTCTTTCAACATCGTGAGCACCCTCACGATGATCGTGACCGAGAAGCAGCGGGAAATCGCGATCCTCAAAGCGATGGGGGCCACCCGCAAGGCGATCATGCGCATTTTCATGCTGAACGGCTTGATCATCGGATTGACCGGCACCGTTATCGGCGTTCCGCTGGGCTATGCGTTTCTCTGGCTGATCCAAACCTACTGGACCTTCGACCCGACGGTCTATTACATCTCCCGCATCCCGGTTCACGTGCAGGCGGTGGATGTGATCCTCGTGGCGGGCTCGGCCATTCTCATCAGTTTCGCCGCCACGCTGTACCCGTCATGGCAAGCCGGCAAACTCGATCCGGCGGCGGCGCTCAGGTATGAGTAACTCAACCGTCAGGCATCAACCGTCAACCGTGGAGAGCCGGCCTGTGAATGTCTTGACGAATGACGGGTGACGAATGACGGGCCACGGTGACCTCTTGCTCAGAGTGGTCGACCTTCACAAATCCTTCCCCATGGCCGGGCGCGAGTTGAACGTGTTGAAAGGCATCAATCTCGACCTGCGCCGGGGCGAATTGGTGGCGATTGTCGGCGCCTCCGGCGCAGGCAAGAGCACCCTGCTCCACATCATGGGCACGTTGGAGCGGCCGACCCGCGGTACGGTGCTGTACGAAGGCGAGGATGTGTTTCGCCTCTCGGAACAAGAGCAGGCCGAGTTCCGGAACCGGCGTATCGGGTTCGTGTTTCAATTTCACCACCTCCTGCCGGAATTCACCGCTTTGGAAAACGCGTACCTGCCCGCGCTCATCCAGAAGCGACCCAAGACCGCGGTCGTCGCCGACGCGACGGCGCTGCTCAAGGACGTCGGCCTGGGCGATCGCTTGCACCACAAGCCCGGCGAGCTATCCGGAGGCGAACAACAGCGCGTCGCGGTGGCCCGCGCGCTGATGCAACGCCCGGACCTGGTGCTGGCGGACGAACCGACCGGCAACCTGGACACGCATACCGGCGACGCGCTGTTCGCTCTGCTGCGCGAACTCAACCGGGCCCGCGGGACGACCTTCGTGATCGTCACACACAACGAAAAGCTGTCCGCGCAGGCGGATCGCATCATTCATATGGAAGACGGGATGATCATTCACGCGAAAGGGAGTTGACCATGGCGAGGAAGCGAACCGTCCTGACTCTGGGACTCATCGTGCTCTCTCTGGCAACGATCCCGTGGCGGGCGTCGGCCGTGGAATTCGCGATTGTCGGGCCGAGAGCCGTCGGGATGGGAGGCGCGGGGGTCGCCGTGACCAGCGACGCGCTAGCGACCTATTGGAACCCGGCCGGTTTGGCCATGAGCAAAACGTTCGACATCCGCGTGCAAGGCAGCGCTCAAGGCATCGACCGACTGGGCGTCATCGACACAGTCAAAGACATCAACGACATCAATCTCAACGACACCTCGGCAAGCAACCAGGCCAGGTTGCAAAATCTGGCGGACCGAATCAATAGACCGGGTTCGACCGTCTCGGGAATCGGAGCCGGAGGGGTCTATATCAAGGGTAACTTGGGAAACCACGCCTTCGGATTCAACGTGTCGGATGTGGCCACGGGAGGCGCCTTCGTCTCCTCCCCGCTGACCGTCACCAGCACGGGGACGCAATTGACGACGAGCGGCCAGTTCGCCCTCCACGGCCTCGAAGCCCGCCAGGCGGCCTTCTCCTATGCCTATGCGTTCGCCGACAAGACGTTCGCCATCGGCGTGACGGGCAAACTGATCCAGGGCGCGGCCTACGCCGGCGCCACCAACATCCGCGGGGCCGAGACCCGTCTCGATGTCCTCGAGGACTTCGGCAGGGCGAAAATCTCGACGGCCTACGCCATCGACGTGGGCGCCATCTATCGCCCCGCGTCCTGGTTGCGGTTGGGCGTGGTCGCGAAAGACATCAACGAACCGGGCTTCGACGCGCCGAACGGGCAGGAATTCAAGCTGGCCCGGCAGGTCCGCGGCGGCCTGGCGGTGAATCCGTATCCCTCTTTGACGATCAGCTTCGACGGCGATATTCTCTCCAATACGACTCTTCTGCCGGGAGTCAAAAGTCGCGTACTCAGTCTGGGCGCCGAACAGACGCTGTTCTCGGAATCTCTGTCGCTTCGTGTGGGTGCCCTGAAAAACGTAGAGGACGCGGCCTCCCCGATCACGCCCACTGCCGGGTTCGGTCTGAAGATCTTCGCCTTGCGGGTGGACATCGGTGGTGGATATGATTTCCGCGAGCGCGGCGCACTGGCCTCGGGCTCGCTGTCGCTCACGTTTTAACAGGCTTGATCGAGTGCTGCCTATGAATAAGAACAGCCGGAGGTTGCGCCGGCACAGTCCCGCCTTGTTGCTGGCGATCATGATGCTCGCCGGGTGCGGCGGATTGCAGGAAATGTGGGAAGGCCCGGCCGCAAAAGGGTTTCATCCGAAATCGATCGCGATCCTGCAACTGGCCGGCCCGTACGACGCCGCCCGGGAGGACGTGGAGGAAGTGCTTGCCGCCGCGCTGATGAGAAGCAACAAATTCGAGCGGGTGGTCCCGCCCGAGGACGTCACGGATATTTTCCAGGCGACCAAGGACGCGTTCGACGCGCTCGTGGTGTACTTCACCAAGATGGAAACCACCGGGCAGTCGGACAAGCAGGCGGCGGTCAAGATCGGCCAAGCGTTGAAAGCGGACGCGTTACTCGTGGTGAAGGTCCACGCATGGGAATATACCCGCCAGGACGGCGACAACATCGCCAAAGTCGGACTGGGGCTCCGCCTGGTCGATGCCGCCACCGGCGCCATCGTGTGGAAAGCCCGCCACCAGGTCATCAGGAGTTACATCTTTTTTCGCCCCAATATGAAAGAGGTGGCGACCGAGTTGGCGCAAGAGATGATCCGCTTCATGCCGCCGGAACGGCGGTGAGAGAGTGGGCTACGAGCCCTGGCGGCTGAGGCGGGCGTGGTCCAACGCCAACGCCAAGGCCAGGTGGTTGGACAGGCTGGAGAGTTCCAGAAGGTCCCAGTTGCTGAACGGCCTGTCCCCGCGTTTGTTCACGACTTCCAAGACTCCCAGGCTTCTGGTACCGACGCGGATCAGGACCGACACCGCGGTTCGAACAGGAAAGAGCTTCCCCCACCCGTTCGACTCCCCGACCCTGGGGTCCTGTCGCGCATCCTTCACCAGCACCGACTTGCCGTCGCGCATGACGGCTTCGGCGAGACCGGACCGTATCCCCTTGGCGGCCGATGACTTGTCTCCCGCCACGACTGCGGCCGTAAAGGTGAGCCCGGCGCCCTCCCTCAGGAACAGCGCGCCGGCCTCCCCGTCCACCAGACGGAGCGACGCTTCGAGGGCGCGCCGAAGTTTCTCATCCCTGTCCAGAATCGAGTTAAGAAGATCGCTCACCTCTTCCAGGCACTGAATACGGATGATCTTCTGCGCGTACTTCTGCGCCAGCCTGGCATGGTCCAAGGCCACGGCGAGCCACGGCGACACGGCGTCGAGCAGACCGACGATCACGCGATCCGACAGTTTGCCGGGTCGGCCGTTTTGAACGACCAGAAGTCCGTCCAGCCGGCCGATCGGCTTCATTGGATAGACGAGCAAGGGATCGCTGGTCACCACGCGACCGCCGCGCTCGATACGCTCCAAGACGCTGTTCCACTGTTCAGCCAACGGACCTTGAGGACCGCCGGCCTGGGCCAATCCCCGCATCTCCCGCGTCTGCTCGTCGCGAAGATACACGGCGATCCCGCCGACCTTGGTGAGCTTGTGGAAGAGCCGTACGAACATGTCGGCGACGCCGGCCGGAGATCGATGTCGTTCCTCGGCGCTGCTGATAGTCTCCAGCAGCCGTCGTTGGACGGTGGCGATGAGTGTGGCGGATACGGCCAGGGCGGCGGATCGGCGAGCCTGCCGAGAGCGGCGCTTCAACGTCGTCAGGGGAGGCACCCGTTTGCGCGGTCGAACGCTCGTCGATCTCGCACGTGGAGACGAGGTCATGACTTCTCCCTTTATCAGGAGAGTCTTCAAAAGAAAAGCAAAAGATGGGAAGCGAGCGGTCGGAAGAGACTAAGACTCGGCAGCGCGGGGAGCGTACACGGCGCGATGCATGGCGGCCTTCAGCGACCGGACAAAGGCGCCGATCTGTGCAGCCAACTGCGGATCCTGCAGGCGCTCGCCGATCCGCCGGACGATGGCGCTGCCGACAATCACGCCGTCCGCTATCTGTGCGACGCGGGCGGCATCGTCAGCCGTCGCGACCCCGAACCCGACGGCGACCGGCGCGTCGGCTAGACGGCGAATCTTGGCGACATTCCGCCCGACCTCGTTCAGGTCGGTGAGCTTCGCCCCGGTGATGCCGGTCAGCGAGACGTAATACACGAACCCTCGCGACCGTTTGGCGACCACGGCGCGGCGGGTGTTGGTGCTGGTCGGGGCCAGGAGGAAGATCAGCGCCAGACCGGCCCGCTCGGCCGGTCCCTCCAGCGGCCCGGCCTCCTCCGGCGGCATATCCGGCACGATGAGGCCGTCCACACCCGCTTCGACGGCGTATCGACAAAACTCGGCTTCACCGAACGCATGAATGGTGTTGTAGTAGGCCATCAGCACGAGGGGAATTTGCGTCTTGGTTCGCAGCGCCTTGACGGTCGTCAGGATCTTGCGCAGCGACGTGCCGCTGCGCAAGGCCCGCTCGGCAGCTTGCTGAATCACCGGCCCGTCCGCGATCGGATCGGAAAACGGCACGCCCAGTTCGATGATGTCCGCGCCGGACCGCTCCAATTCCAGAACAAGCTGTTCCGTCTCGGCCTAGGATGGATCACCGGCCATGATGTAAGCGATCAGCGCCTTCTCGCCCTTGCCCTTGAGCCGCTGGAACGCCGCGTCGAGACGATTCATCTCTTGAGTTCCCCACTTACCACCCTAATCGCACTGAAAATGCGGGTGGCGCCGACTTGGGCACCCCCACCCGCTGCACGCGACCCATTGCAAGATGAAGCAATGGGTGCCACGGCAACGGGTACCCGGCTGGTCCGCGACGGGATCCACATCTTCCTACAGCGTCACCCCTTTGATCCGTGCCACCTGCTGGACGTCCTTGTCTCCTCGACCGGACAGGTTCACGATCACGAGCTGGCTCTTCTTGAGCTTGGGTGCCAGCTTGACCACTTCCGCGATGGCATGCGCGCTTTCCAGCGCCGGCATGATCCCTTCCTCACGCGTGAGCAGGTCGAACGCCGCCAAGGCTTCTTCATCCGTCGCGTAGGTGTACCGGACGCGACCGGCGTCGTGGTAGAAGGCATGCTCCGGCCCGACCGCGGCGTAATCCAGGCCGGCCGATACCGAATGGGTGAGTTTGATCTGCCCATTGTCGTCCTGTAGCAGATAGGTCATGGTCCCGTGCAACACACCCGGGCGCCCCCCGGCAAAGCGCGCCGCATGTTTCCCGCTCTCGATCCCCAGCCCGCCGGCTTCGACACCCACCATCTTGACCTTCGGATCGCCGACGAACGCGTGGAAGAGGCCGATGGCGTTGCTGCCTCCGCCGACGCAGGCCACCAGATAATCCGGCAATCGACCGGCCTCCGCCAGGATCTGCTTTCGCGCCTCCCGCCCGATGACCGCTTGGAAGTCACGGATCATCATCGGATAGGGATGGGCGCCCAACACCGACCCCAGAATGTAATGCGTCGTGCGCACGTTGGTCGTCCAGTCCCGCATGGCCTCGCTGATGGCGTCCTTCAGCGTGCGGCTGCCGGCATCGACCCCGGTCACGGTCGCGCCAAGCAGGCGCATGCGGAACACGTTCAACGCCTGGCGCTGCATGTCCTCCGTCCCCATGTAGATTTCGCATTGGAGCCCGAACATCGCGGCCACCGTCGCCACGGCCACCCCGTGCTGGCCGGCGCCGGTCTCGGCGATGACCCGCGGCTTGTTCATCCGTTTCGCCAGCAGAGCCTGCCCGATCGAGTTATTGATCTTGTGCGCGCCGGTGTGGCAGAGGTCTTCGCGCTTGAGATAGATCTTTGCGCCGCCGAGTTTCCGAGTCAGCCGTTCCGCGAAATACAGCGGGGTCGGGCGGCCGACATAGCGTTTCAGATAGTGATGGAATTCGGCCTGGAACCGGCGGTCTTTTCGCGCCTTCAGATAGGCATCCTCCAGCTCCAGCAGGGCCGGCATGAGGGTCTCGGGAACATACCGGCCGCCGTATGGACCGAACCGGCCGCGTTTGTCGGGAAGGGAGGACATACCAAACGCCCTCTATCGAAAGCGATCAGTGATCAGCATCCCCGCTTTTCCTGCTCTTGACAAGGGGGGATGGTGGGGGTTCGTGAGCGCTAACCCGATACACGTCTCACGGCACAGATGAAGGCGCGGACCTTTTCAGGGTCCTTCTTTCCAGGACTCGCCTCCACGCCGCTGCTCACATCAACGCCGTAGGGCCGAACCCGCTCGATCGCCTCGACCACGTTGGCCGGTGTGAGTCCGCCGGCGAGCAGGATCCTGGCGGCGTTCGCCGCCTCGGCCGCGAGATTCCAATCGGCGGTCTGTCCCGTGCCCCCGTAGGCGTCTTCCGAGAACGCATCCACCACGAAGCCGCGCACCTGCGCCCGTCCGCGAAATTCCGCCAAGGCCAGGAGCGATCCGCGATCCTTGAGGCGAATCGCTTTCACAACCGGCCGGCCCAATCGTTCGCAATACGACGCGGGTTCATCTCCGTGAAGCTGCGCGAGCGCCAGCCCGCACTCATCCATCAGATCGCGCACGACGTTCGCATCCTCGTCGACGAACACCCCGACCGGCAGGACGAAAGGCGGCAGGTCCGACACGATCGCCTTCACGACCTTCGCGTCCACCCAGCGCGGGCTCTGTCGGTGAAAGACGAATCCCAGGGCATCCGCGCCGGCCTCGACCGCCGCCAGCGCATCCGTCGCGTTGGTGATGCCGCAGATCTTGATTTTGCACGCCATGCGCCGTCGTTCTTCAGCGTGACTCAACACGATCCTTGGCCGCGCCGGTCACCGTAAAAGCTACGGAGGGTCCACTGGCAGACCATCCCTTGTGAATCGAACGTGAGCGCCAGCGTGTCGGTGGCATCGGGAGCCCATCTCACCGGCCATTCGCACACTTCGCCGCCGGTTTTAAACGCATGACACCGCGTCGGAATCCCCAACTCGCGCACCCGGTCGTCTTTGGTCGTGCCGATCCAGGCATCCCATTTCTTGGACGCGTCATCCAACGTTTGGCCCGCGCACCCGGCCGATCCCAGCAACAGGCTCACCGCAAACGCTACGCGCAGCAGCATGACCGTCCCTCTTTCGACCCGTTCCGTCGACTCGCCGCGACTCACCGACCTGCGTTCTGTTGAACCCCGGTGAGTTCTCGAATCTTCACACCGATGTCGTCTGCCTTGATCAGCGCCTCACCAACCAGCATCGCGTGCACCCTGGCCTCGAGCAGTCGCAGCACGTCGTCTCGCTTGTGGATGCCGCTCTCGCTCACGATCAATTTGCCCGACGGCACCCGCTTGGCCAGTCGCAACGTCACGCCCAGGTCCGTCGAGAATGTTTTGAGGTCCCGATTGTTGACGCCGATCATCCGCGCATCGGGCAGCCATTCCAGCACCGTATCGAGTTCACGCTCGTCATGAGTCTCGACCAACACGTCCAGCGAAAGTTCGCGCGCCAAGTCGAAAAAGTCGATCAACTGCCGGCGTTCCAACGCGGCGACGATCAACAACACAGCGTCGGCGCCGTAGGCCCGCGCTTCGTAGAACTGAATCTCGCCGACCATGAATTCCTTGTTCAAGGTCGGAAGGCCCACGGCCTGTTTCACCGCCTGCAAGTCGTCCAGACTGCCTTGGAAATAGTCCTTGTCCGTGAGCACCGACACAGCCGACGCCCCGTGTTCCTTGTACTGTCTCGCGATCTCGACCGGCTTGAACTTGTCCTGGAATTCTTCCCGCAACAGGCCCAGGCTGGGCGAAGCCTTTTTGACTTCGGCGATCAGCGCGGGGCTGTCCGGCCGTCTCGTCGCGTCCAGCGCCACAGCAAACTCCAGCGGCGCCGGCGCATCCCGGATCTTCGCTTTCAAGTCGGCCAAGTACCCCCGGCTCTGCTTGTGCCGAAGCTCCGCTTTTTTGTGTTCCAGAATTCGGTCGAGGATCATCTAAATTGGGCCAGGGGCAAGAGGCCAGAGGCTAGAGGTGAATTGCGCTGAGCGTTCTGAGCTGTGTTCCACTCGCCCCTCGCCACGAGCCTCTAGCCCGCCTCATGTATTCGTAAACTCGATGAGCCGCTCCAACTTCTCCGCCGCCGCTCCGCTGTCGATCACCCTGCCTGCCAACTGATAGCCCTCCTGAAGCGTCTTGGCCTTTCGCCCGGCCACCAGCGCCGGCGCGGCGTTCAGACACACCACGTCGCGCTTGGGTCCCTTCCGCCCCTGGAGAATATCGCGTGTAATGTGCGCGTTCTCCTGCGCTGTGCCTCCGACCATGTCCCTCAGCGCCGACCGCTTGAGCCCGAACTCGGCAGGCTCGATGTAATAACTGGAGACCACCCCGGCCTTGCCTTCCGAGATTCTTGTGCGGTCCGTCAGCGTCACCTCGTCCAATCCGTCCATCCCATGGACCAGAAAACAATGCTGCGACCCCAGGTGCACCAACACCTTCGCCAGCAATTCCGTCAACCCCGCGTCATAGACCCCCACGACCTGAACGGTGGCGCCGGCCGGGTTGGTCAGAGGGCCGAGGATATTCAAGACGGTCCGGACTCCCATCTCCTGCCGCGGTCCGGCACAGTGTTTCATGGCGCCGTGATAGAGCGGGGCGAAGAGAAATCCGATACCCACCTCGTTGATGCAATCGGCCACCCGCTCGGCCGGTAGATCGATCTTCACGCCCAGGGCGGCCAGCACGTCGGCGCTCCCCGACTTGGACGACACCGACCGATTGCCGTGCTTGGCCACCGTCAGTCCGGCGCCGGCCACGACGAAGGCGGCGGTCGTCGAGATATTGAACGTATGGGAACGGTCGCCTCCGGTGCCGCAGGTGTCGACGACCAGCGGATCCCCGACGCGAATGCGGACCGCTTTCGCCCGCATCGCCCGCACCGAGCCGGCGATTTCGTCGACGGTCTCGCCCTTCATGCGCAGGCCCATCAGGTAGGCCGCGATCTGCGCGGGCGTGGCCTCGCCGTTCATGATCTCGAGCATGACCTCTTCGGCTTCCTTCTCCGAGAGATCCACCCGCTCCGTCAATTTCGCGATGGCCTCTTTGATCATGGAAGTCCTGGGCGAGAAGTTATCGGCTGTGTTCCTCTAGCCCCTAGCCCCGCACCCGCCACTTCAAGGTTCAAGAAGTTGCGCAATAAGTCCTTGCCCACCGCGGTCAGGATCGATTCCGGGTGGAATTGCACCCCTTCGATCGCGAGCGTCCGGTGCCGCAATCCCATGATTTCCCCGTCTTCGCTCTCGGCGGAAATCTCCAAGCAGGCCGGCAGATTCGCCCGGTTGACCACCAGCGAATGATAGCGGGTCGCTTCGAAGGGATTGGGCAAGTCGCGAAAGATGGTTTTGCCGTCGTGACGAATCATCGACGTCTTGCCGTGCATGAGCCGCTGGGCCCTGATGACTTCGCCGCCGAAGGCCACAGCCAAGGACTGGTGCCCCAAACAGACGCCGAGGATGGGCAGACGGCCCGCAAAATGTCGGATGGTGTCCACCGAGATACCGGCCTCCCTCGGCGTGCACGGTCCCGGCGAGATCACGATGCGACTCGGTTCGAGCGCTTCGATCTCCTCGATCGTGATCTTGTTGTTGCGATAGACCCTGACATCCTCCCCCAGTTCCCCGAAATACTGAACCAGGTTGTAGGTGAACGAGTCATAGTTGTCGATCAGCAGGAGCATGTGCGATCGAACTGCTGGATTTATAATGCTGCAGATGTAACAGATGCGTGTTGATACCCGCTGTGTTTCTATCAGAAGGACGGGTTCCCGCACTCCCCGTCTGTCACCTCATGTTCCGAGAAAAACGACGGAGCAGATCATCGCATTCTGTCGAGCCGTGGAGTCTGCGGCGCCTCTTCCTCAAGAGCACGGACACAATAGCAGAAGTGCAGCGCGTACTCCAGTGTGTGGATGAGAAGAGAACTGTCCCCCTCGTCCCCTCGTTCTTCCCCTGGTTGTGTGCCCCCTCCGCCGTCTGCTGACCACGAACGACCGAGCTGCCCACGGGGCCCGCTGGCTCACGCCGGGCACAGAATGGCTTTCTTCGCGCGCTGAGCCGCGCTGGCCGCGGATGCGTGGGCCAGCGAGCGCCCAGGTCCTAGATCACCGCTGACGGAGGTGGCCCTGTGCTCCACGACGCTGCAGCGGCTCTATGCGAAGCTCGGCTTGCGCTTGCCCTCGGTGGGCAACCCTCGACCGGGACACACAACGGCCGACGCTGAGGCTATGGGAAGTCCAGATGTGCGGGGCAGAGGATGTGTGCCTCTGGTTTCAGGTGAGGTTTCCAGCCTGAGCGTCAGATGCCTTGATGCGCTCCAGGTAGTCGAGGAAAAACGCGAGAAGCAGGCCGACCAGCAAGGCCACGACCCCGGCAAGAGCCAGATTGAGGCTGATGCGAGGCTTGCTTTTCTTCTCAGCCGGTACAGCGGGATCCAACACCTGCACCGTCGGCGTGTCCCGGGCTTCAGCCAGCTTTGCCTGCTCTAGTTGGGAGACGAGCAGCGTGTAGAGCGTCTCCTGCACCTTCAGTTCCCGCATCAGCCGCCCATACTCCAACGCCAGCGCTGGCACCGTCACCATGGCGGGATGGAGCCGATCCCCCGGGAGCATCCCTCTGCCGCCCTTGCCGGATTCCAGCAGATGCAACTGCTTGCGCAGTTCCTCGAGACTGGACCGCACCCGTGCCACTTCCGGGTTGTCCGGCGAAAGATAGGTGCTCATCACCTGGAGCTGGACTTCCTGCGCCGTGATTTGCCCTTGAATGGTGGCGGCCGCCTCGATCATGGCCTTGGATTGCGCTTCCACCGCCACCGTCTTGTTGTGCGTCTGAAAGTCCTTCAAGGCGTCCTCAGCCTTGACGAGATTGGCCTGCGTCTCCGCCAATCGCCGCTCGATGAACATCCGATTCTGACTGGCTTTGGTCACGTTGAGCGTGCGGTTGAGCCGATCGAGATTCGACACGTAGAAATTGGCGATGTCAGCCGCTAGCTTCGGATCCTTGGCCTCGACCGTGATCTTCACCACCTTTTCTTTGGTCACGGTGATCGTGGTGTCTCCCTCCAGCGCCTTCCGCGCATCTTGCATCGTTTTGGCTTCGTAGTAGTCCAGGAGCGAAAATTGCCGGATCACGTCATCCGCCATGATCCGCGATTTCAACATGGCGACGAACAAGTCCGTCGGCGTCGCTGGTGCCCCCGGCAAACTGATGCCCAGCGTTTGAGCGGCACTACCGGCCCCGGTCGCCGCGAGCAACGCGCCCAAGCCGCTGGCATCCTTCGAATCGAGCGAGGGCAACAGGGTGGCGGTCGACTCGTAGATCTTCGGCATCACGAGGCTCACGATCAGGGCGGCAACCACCGACACGGCGAACAGCCCTCCGATGAGCCACCGGCGCTTCCACAGCACGCGCCAGTAGTCGAGCAACGTCACCTCGGCCTCGGCGTCACAGGGAGCCGCTGGCGGGGAAGAGGCTAGCTGAGTGGGTGGGGACGTCATACTCGATGATCGAGTCTCACAGTTCGCGCTAGACACCAGAACGGCCTCGCGGACCGATCTCTACGGAGGTGCTCTTATCGCCCGATCACGGCAATACCCGCCGCCGCGAGGGCGACGCTTCCCACAATGGACGCGATACTTTGCCACAGGGCCAATTGGGGGGTCTTCACCTCGAGCTTCTGCGGCACGACGATCGTATCCCCGGGTCGCACATCCTTGATCTTGACGTAGGCGGACTCCGCCGCCCCGTTGGCCCGAACGATGTAGAGCGCCTTGGCGTCCGCCTGTTCGGTCAGTCCTCCGGTTTGGTTCAGATAGTCCTCGACCCGCAGATCTGGCCGATAGACCACGTTGGTCGGATTTTTGACCGCGCCCACCACAGTCACGGTTTGCGGCGGCTGCGGAATGACGATCCGGTCGCGATCCTCCAGCACCAGATCGTCGGCGGTCCCCTCGAGCTGCTCGATCGACTCCAGTCGGACCACCACCCGACCTAAGTCGGCACGAGCCGCCAGGGCCTCGAGTTGTTGCAGGCGCAAGGCCAAGATCTGCTGTTCGGCTGCGGCGGTCGCTCCGCCGGGGCCCGTCACACCCATAGACCCGGCTGCGACCGCCGCCGACTGGGCCGCCAGCCGTTCACGCTCCGCCGCAAGAAATCGTTGGATCTCCGCTTCCTGCCGCCGCCGGACCGACTCGCGAATGAGCACCATCCCAGGGGGAAAGGCCTTGGGCGTGAACCCTCCCGCCCGCTTGAGCACCGAGCTCAGGCGCTCACCGGATTGCACCGTGTAATGCCCGGGATGCCGCACCTCTCCTTCCACGAGCACCAGGCTTGGGGACCGAAGCTGGCTGGGAATCACGATTTGATCCCACTGCGCCAGCGCATGGTTCTCCGAAGCCTGGCCCTCGAACAATCCGCGCGGATTGAAAGCAATCACCGTGCGCTCGAAGGTCACGGGATCGGTGCGAATCAGCTCCCCCTTCGTGGGATCGGCTTCGGGCAGAAGCAGATCCGGATGCAGCACATCGGCGAGGCGGAGACCAGGCCGAAACGCCACCGGCCCAGGGTTTTTGACCGCTCCCGCCACGCTCACGACATTGGCCGCTTGGGTCGGCAAGGGCGGAACGTGTAAAAAGTCCCCGTCCTGTAGATCCAGGTCGCGGCTGGCATCGTGATTGTTCGTCCTCGACGAGCGCACCACCTGACCCGGCGGGATGTCCGGCAAGCTGATATCGATCAAGACCCGGCCGCGGCCAGGTTCCACGCGAAAGAGTTGACAGCGCTCGCGGATGGCGAACGGGGTCAACCCTCCGGCTAAGCTGAGGAGCTCCGTTAGCCGCATGCCGGGTTTAAGTTCGTAGATCGCCGGCCGTTTCACTGCCCCACTCACGGCAGCCACGGGACCCAACGGCGGCACGACCACCACATCGCCGGCTTGGAGCCGCACGTCGTGACTCCGATCACCCCGGAGCAGGAAGTCATAGAAATCCAATTCGGCTACTGGCTTCCCCTCACGGACGACACGCACCTGCCTCAGCGACCCGGACCGGGACACCCCGCACGCGGCATAGACCGCATTGGACACCGTCGCCAGTGCACTCACTTCGTAAGCGCCTGGTCGCACGACCTCGCCGACTACGAACACCTTCATGGTGCGCAGACGGGCCATCGCAATATGCAACTCGAAGCGTTTGAGCAACGAGGCGAGCCGTTGACGGATGATCCGCTCGGCCTGCTCGAAGGTGAGGCCCCCCACGGGAATGGCTCCCACATGGGGAATCACGATGGTCCCGTCCCGTTCCACGGGCACGATGTAACTCCGATTGAACGC
>JBBIOW010000022.1:0-3411 GCA_037443165.1 Nitrospiraceae bacterium
AGGCGGCACTCCCAGGGATCTCCCGTCAGAAACCGTTGCAAGAATCGGGTTGCCCCTGGGAGTGCCGCCTCGCTCCCCGTCGCATAGAGCTCCGTGAACCGGTGGAAGCTATCTCGGCTATAGCCCGTGATCTGACAGGCCTTGGAAACGTTCTGCAGTTGCTCCGCCAATTCCAGCAGTCCACCTTCCTCCTGGTGATCTGCTGCTCCGTTATCATCGTCCTCTCCTTTCCTACAGGGAAGGACTCGCTGTGACTCTCAGATGAAGTTCTCGCACTTACACATAAATCCAGCCCGGTTGGCCTGTACTGCCGCCCTGCCGTGGCGAACAGGTGGCCAGACCAGCTTGCTGCCGAGCCTACCGAAGGTCTTTGGCCTCGACGACTCGTCGTTGTCGTCTGCTGCAGGTCTAATAGACCTTTTTAGACTTGATCTCCAGGGCCTGCGCCTTAAGACGTTGCGCTTCCTCTCCGTATGGGAGGTAGCTGGTAAAAGCCTTCACCGCTTCATTGTAGAGCTGGTCAAGTTCACGATTCACGGCTGCTTGACAGGCCGTTTTCAACGCATCCTGCACAAGCGTATAAGCAGATACCCCTCCTGACGTTGACCGAAATTCGGCGCTCGCCTGGCAGCTTGTGCGGGTCGAATCTAAGTTGAGATTCTTGATGTAAAGCTTCTCACGAGACTGGGGTTCAAGCAAGGATACCGAGAACGTCCTGCCAATTGTCAGGTCTCGCATGCAGGCGTAGGATCCCGCAAAGACAATAAAGAGCGGATAAGAACTCGTACACTTTGTCGGGGCATCCACCACCACTTTGACTTCTGGCACAATGGCAAAGTGCACTGACTTCTTGTCGTCGTAGGTCATGGCATCGAGCGACTCGTAGGCAGCCTTGACTGTCAAACCTTTCTCGATCGCAATTTTCTCGAAGTCTCGGAGCAACGACGACTTGAAGGTCGTGAAAAAGGGAGAAATGTCACCGGCTGACAACTCCCGAGGTTGCCCATTCAACTGCACTGGCAGGTTGACCATTTGCCTAGCCTGCACAGCAGCTGTAACCCGCACATCTCCCTGTGGAGCGATAATGGCTATAACGGCGTCAGTCTTCTGAGCATTCTTTGTCGGGATTTGTGCGTATTCAAATCGCGGTGTATACGGCTCCGGGCTGACCGACGTAAGGCTGGTGCACGCGGTAGATGCAAGAAGAGAACAACCAAGCAGAATGAGTTTGCTCCTTTCTGAAAACTGTTGCGCCGGGCGATTGGCTACAATCTCCTCAGACCTACTCCCCCCGCTTCTCGGCATATATCCCTCCCATGAATAGGGCCTCCCATGAATAGGGCCTCTGTCAACAGAGGCATACGAGGCCCGCTTCGTTCGATAGACCGTTCGCAATGGTGCGAACTCCCCTGGAATGGGAATGGCAACCACCGGTCAGACCGTCTTCAGCTCGGCCACCAACCCGCCGATGGCCGCCCCGAGCACCAGGTCGGTTTCCGTCCCGAAGGTGTGGCGCCGGAGCCGTCCGAGCCCATCGATCAGGATCGTGGTGGGCGTTCCGCGCATCCGATAGGCCCGCATGGTCATCGGAATCGGATGGCCGTCCGGCGCCGGTTCGTCGACGCCCACCGGAAACCGGATGCGATACTCGTGCAGGAACGCCTCCAGCGCCTGCGGGCCCATCACGGCGTGGTGCTCGAACACCGTATGGAGCCCCACCACTGCCACCGGCTCGTCGGCGAACGCGTCGGCCACGCGTTGGGCTTGGGGAAGACCTTGCGCGACACAACCGGGACAGAGCATTTGAAAGGCGTGGAGCACCACCACGCGGCCGCGGAAGTCGGCGAGGGTGCACGCCTGGTCCGCGTTGAACCAGCGCACTGTTCGCCACTGCGGTGCGGGGTCGAGCCCGTCGCTGTGCCGTTCGGTCTTCGGTGCGAGCATCCCGATGTCTCCCGTCGATCGCTCTGGTAGTGCCTCATGCGCCGCGGATGCGCCGCCATGGGCGTGCGGACTGCCCAACCCACGTGGCTGTCGATCCTCGGCGGGGCCGCGGACGGGAACAACCCCGCCGAGAGTCCGCGCCCAGTTAGAAATCCCCCGGTTTCACATAGGGGTAACTCCACAACAGCACCTGAAGCAGGCAGGATTTGACCCACGCCTGGTACATCTTCTCCACTTCTTCCGGGGAATGGCCCTTCTTAGCCAGGAACGGCTTGAGCGTGAAGGTCACTGGATAGACGAGCGCCACAAGGTACCGGAACGGCACATGGTCTGCCGCCATCACGTGGTCTGTCTGGTTTTTCTTGGCTCGATGGTGCCGAAGGCCGATTTCGTGCTGGTAGTCGAGCCATCGCTGGTCATACTCGGCCCGCGCGGTATCCAAGATCCATTGGCCGAAGCGCTTGCGCACGGCCGTCAGGTACTCGGTGAGGGGCTTGCCGTCGTGCCGGCCGGTAAAGGCGGCCAGGAGATGCGGATGGCTGCCCACAAATCCGTACCAGACATCCAGGATGGCCTCGACTTGATCCTTGACGATGTCGTAGGATTGGCGTAACGCCTTCACATCGTCGTCGGTGAACAGCACACTCTGTTTCATCAGCTCGAAATCGGCCAGACTGACCGGCGAGCGTGGCACGGCCGCGGTACCGTAGGTATACCCAGGAATCGATGAGGGTTGTGTCATGGTGTCACTCCTTTCATGAAGGGATCGATCGCTGATGCGCACTAGCGTGCACAACGTCCCCGCGTGGCCGCAAGACCGCACGAATCGGTACCGGGGGCACCAAAAAGTACCCAGGGATCGGCCTCCCCTGGACGGATTGTCGGTTGCTGAGACAACGCAGCCGAATGCGGCCACGATGGTCGAAGAGGTGATCGGCTGCAAGTGGACCGTGCGGCTCTTGTGGCTGTTGTCCGACGGTCTGGCTCGCCCGAGCCGGCTACTCAAGGCCTGTCCCGGCCTTTCGACCAAGGTGATGAACGAGCGTCTGCGCAAGCTCATGCGCCTTGGTCTCCTCGATCGACGGGTTCACGGCGAGAAACCGCCGATCGTGGTCGAGTATCGGCTGACACCCCTTGGACGACGGTTCATGCGGGTCCTCTTCGAAGTCAAGAAGCTCCAAGAGATGTTGAATACGGGTGTCTGACGGCCGCCTTGCCGATCGGCGAACCGATCAGTATCATGGCAACGCAAACGGGTGAATTGTCTACCCTAACCAGGAGGTTGTTCATGCGAGGAGTGCTTCGGTTCGGCCTTGGTTTCTTGGTGATCTGGTCGGTCACGCTCGCGATCGCCGGCCCGTTATGCGCGGACGAGTCGTTGCCCGACGATGGATCGCATCTTGCGATCGTGTCGCCGAAAGACGGTGAGGTCGTCAGGTCCACCTTCGAGCTCAAATACGATCTCCC
>JBBIOW010000022.1:3480-27683 GCA_037443165.1 Nitrospiraceae bacterium
CGAGCTCAAATACGATCTCCACGATGGCTCGCAGGCCCACCACGCCCATGTGTATCTCGATGGCCAGTACCAAAAGGGCTTCAAGGGTACGTTCACCGGCGTGGCACCGGGCAATCACGAAATCAAAGTCGTGGCCGCCAACAAAGATCATAAAACGCTTCCGGCCTCGGCCACTGTGCACGTGACCGTCAAGTAACCGCGACTCCCTGTGCGGAGGGAGGCGGGAAGGCCGCCTCCCTCTGTCACCATCGTCCCCTGCCAAGCCCGCTCGCTCCGCGTTCCATCCTGCTCCGCTGTCCGAAGGCGCTTCTCGCCCCCAGCCCTGTGTGGCGCGGCAACATTTCCGCGCTTGCTCCCGCACGGCAATTTCAGTAGGAAGGTGAGGCAACCAGAGGAGGCGCCCCATGCGCAAAGCGTTCGTTCAATCGGTCGGGACCGGAACCCGACCTGACCAGGACATCACCAGGCCGCTCTTGTGGCATTGGAAGAAGAGTCACCCTGATTTCACCACGTGGGTGGTAAGCGACGAGAGCCGCCCGCATGCCGAACGCATGGCTCGAGAGTTGGCGCTCTCGACCGAAGCGTTTCGCATTCACGCGGTCCACAATACGGACGATGTGGAAGCGGTGTATCGAGACTGTGCGGCGCTGTTGCGGGACTTGGATCACCAGGGATTCCTGCCCGACGCAATCGATGTGGACTATACCAGCGGGACCAAGGCGATGACGGCGGGATTGGTATTGGCCGCCGTGGCGCATCGGTGCGGGACACTGAGTTATATCTGCGGGGTTCGTCAAAGCGGCGTGGTGGTCGGTGGATCGGAACGTGTCGTGGCCATCGAACCCCGGCGCATTTGGGCGGATGAGCGCATGAAACTGGCTCGCGACTATTGCCGGGCCTTGCGCTTCGAGGCGGCGCTGGCGCTGCTGGATAGCATCAACCCTGTCTGGCTCGGAGATGACGAGCGGCAGTTGGCCAACTGCCTGCGCACGATCGCGAATGGCTACGGCGCGTGGGATCGCTTCGACTACGGACGCGCCACCGGCGAGCTGGCCAAGTTGTTGGAGGCAATGGATGAGCGCCTGGCATGGCTGCGCGAGTTCCGACCTACCCAACCGGTGCTGAATGTGTTGCCGAGCCTGAAGCCCGAGCGAGGCTTTTCGGCGGACCGGCTGGCCGACCTGTTCAACAATGCGGAGCGGCGCTTGGACGAAGGCCGCTACGACGACGCGCTGGCCCGGTTGTATCGGGCGGCCGAAATGCTGGCCCAATGGGTCCTGCAGAGGAACTACGGCATCGAGACGGCCCAGGTGGACCTCTCGAAGGTACCCAGTGCGCTTCGAGAGACGCTCGCGTCGCTGCGCAACCGGCAGGGGCTCGTTCAGATCGGCCTCGATCGGGATTATCAACTCCTGAAGGCGCTGGGGCATCCGCTCGGCGAGCGGTTCGATCAGGGATCGTTCCACGGCATCGGCGTGTTGCTCAAGAAGCGGAACACGTCGCTTTTGGCGCATGGCCTCGAGCCGATTCAGAAGTCCGACGTGGAGTCGCTTCGCGAGAAACTGGCGACGTTCATCGCCACCGAAGTCCCGGATTTTCCCCATCGGTGTGCGGCGCTGGAATTTCCCTGGCGGCGGTCACGAGGGTGAACGGTCGGCGGTCAGCCATCGTTCGAGATGGCGCACAAAACGAGGAAAGTCGTCGAGATGGTCCCGAAGGACAGCGCGGAGTTTGGCAGGTTGGATCCGCACATACTCGTGAACCAGGATGTTCCGCAGACCCGGCATCTTGCTGATCCGGCGGGCAAAGGCTCTCGGAATGACCTTGGCCTCAGCGAGACCGGTAATGATCTCGGTGTAGTCTTCGGGCTGGCGCCGACCGGTTGCCGTCAACAGGTGATTGCCGATATCGAGCACGTTCTGGATGGCCACCTGGAGGGCGCGCTCGACGATGTAGCGACGTTCTACATCCCGAGCCAGCGTGGCCGAGGAAGTCGATCGGTGGTGTCGCAGCACCGTCACCGCCTCTTCCATCGACTGGAGATGGCGCCGGACGACTTCGCGATCAACCATAGGGAGTCGCCTGTCCCTCCAGGCCGGCGCGGACCCGCGCGAAGAACCGCCGCGTCTGGGCCGTGTACATGGGTTGCAGGTCCAGGTAGGTCTGCGAGGCGCGGATTTCGAATGCCAGGCGTCGGCGGTCGTTGCCGCAAAAGAGGACGCGTTTGTCTCGGAGGATGCGATGTTGTAAGAGCGGGGAGGGGGCCGGCAGAAGCACGAGGTCCACGGCATCGGTTTTAAGGAGCGCCATCAGATCGGACAAACGGGACGCCTGGTACGCGAGCGAGTGCGCCAAATGCCGGTGCGCCGGCTCTAGGAGGAAGGCGATGTCGACGTCGCTGAGCGGGCCGGCTTGTCCGCGGGCGACTGATCCGAAAAGATAGGCCGCGAGAATCTCGGGCCGCCGGCGGCTGTACCGGGCCAGACACCGCTCGATCTCGTCTACCGTCGGCAGCACTCTCGATGGGACAGCAGGCTTCATGCAACGGCACGCTAGCATCTTCGCGCAGGGGAATCAACGGTGCGACGGCTGTATCTCATCGCCTACGACGTTTGCGATGGCAAGCGTCTGAATAAGGTCCGCGACCTGCTGAAAGCGTACAGTACCGGCGGGCAAAAGTCGGTCTATGAGTGCTGGCTGACCAGCACCGAGTTGACCGAGGTGCAAGAGACTTTGCGGCGGCTCATCGAGCCGGCGGAAGATCGCGTGCACGTGATCACGCTCGACGGCCGGAGCCGGCCCCAGACGTTGGGGATCGCGGTGCCGCCGTCGGACCCGGCCTTTTTTTATTTCGGATAACCGCAATAGGGGGAGACCATGGGCGGAACGGTCTATCTCGACCGGAAGGACGCGGAACTGCGCGTGGACGGCGGGGCCTTGGCCGTGTACGTGAACGGTGAGCGGGACGGCCTGGTGCCGCTCGCGCCAGTCGATCGCATCGTGGTGATCGGCAATCAGTGCGTCCAGACGTCGGTGCTGCATCGCTTGGCGGAACAGGGCATCGCCGTGCTGTTTCTTTCCGGGCGAACGCACGCGTATCGGGGCCGGCTGGTCGGCCGACTGCACAATCATGCGCGCCTGCGCCTGCGGCAATATGCCGAACATGGCGGCACACTGGCTATGGAGCTCGCGAGAAGCTGGATGGCGGCGAAGCTCGACGGGCAGGCAGCGTTGTTGCGCGAGGCCGCCGAGGCCAGGGCGGATCAGCGGGCGGGGCTCCTGCGTGCGGCCGAGATTGTAGCGGACACTCGTGCCAAACTTGCGGGCGCCGACACGCTGGAGCGCCTGCGCGGACTGGAAGGTGGCGCGGCCTCGGCCTACTTCGGCGCGCTGCCGGCGCTTTTTCCGCCGAGCCTCGGCTTCGCGGGACGCGAGCGCCGCCCGCCGCGCGATCCGGTCAACGCGCTGCTCTCGCTCACCTATACCCTGGCCCACTGGGAATGGGTACGGGAATGCGAAGTCATCGGCCTGGATCCGTTGGTGGGTTTTTATCACGAGGTGGACTACGGGCGCGAGTCGCTGGCGTGTGATCTCCTCGAGCCGTTCCGTCCGACGGTCGATCGATGGGTCTGGGAGTTGTTCCGCACGCGACAGTTCGAGGGACGCGATTTTTCGTCGGATACCGATCGGCCCGGGTGCGCGCTCAAGAAGGCGGCCCGAGGTCGCTTCTACGCCGCCTATGAGGCGTGGATCGCCCCGCATCGCTCGTCCATGCGGGAGACAGTGGAGGCATTGGCGCGAAGGATCCTCGACGATGGAGAGAACGCTGTATCTGCATGAGCAGCCGGGATTGCGCGTGAGCCGTGACGGCCCCTCGCTCTGGGTCGAGCAGCGCGGGACGGCCGGCCGCCGCGTGCCGGTGCGCCTGATTCGCCGGGTCCTGATCGCGGGGAACGTGGCGCTGGATGCGGAGAGTCTCACGGCCTTTGCCGAACGTGGCGTGCCGGTCACCTTGCTCAACCGGGAGGGGCAACCCGTCGCGATGGTCGTCGGGTGCACGGCAGGTCTCGTCTCGCGCCGGGCGGAACAGGCCGCGGCCTTGGAAGACCCCCGGCTCCGCGAACGCCTGTCGGCGTGGCTTCGCGCGTGGGAACGGGGGCGGCGGCTCGCCCTCGCCTCGCGCGTCGATCCCATCACGGCGGCGCGATGGCGGCAGGCCGGACTGCGTGCGCGGGATTACGACCTATGGCTCGCACGGCAGGCCCACGTGCGCGGTGCGCCGCCGCGACGCCGCGGCTTCTTTCAGGCGGCCCTTCACACGCTGGTCTTGGAGCGGGTCTCGGAGACGGGCTGGGACCCGCACCTTGGTGTCCTCCACCGGGGATCATTGGGCTTGGTCCGCGATTGCGTAGCCGCCATCCAGGCCGACGCCGATCTGGTCTGGCTGGAGAGCGGAGGCCTCGAATCCGTTCCGTCGGACGGCGCCATGTCTCAGGATTTGGCCGCGCATCTTGAAACTCACCGCCCTCGTCTGAAGGCACTGCTGCGCCGGCTGCTCGACCAATACGAGAGCATTATCCGGGAGCGATGACCGATGCGGACTCGGTATCTCGTGTGTTATGACATCGCCGACGAAGCTCGGCTGACTCGCGTGCACCGCTTCCTCAAAGGGATCGGTGTGCCTGTGCAATATTCCGTATTTCTCTGCTCCTTCACCTGGCCGGAACTCGAGCAGGCCGTGTCGCGTCTGAACGACTTGATCGACGCGGCCGCCGATGACGTCCGACTCTATCCCCTTCCCGCCGGTGACGCGATCGCGTCGCTGGGGTGCGGCGATCGGACGCCGGAGGGCACGTTGGTGGTGCTGCCGTGACTGAAGAGCGTCCCGACGGGACCGAGACCCGCGCAGCGTTGCCGCTCTCGTTCGGCCGCTTCACGATCGCGCTCGCCCCGGAGGCTCCCTTGCCGCTTCCGCCGTACGCGGGGTCCATGTTCCGCGGCGCCTTCGGTCATGCCCTCAAGCGAGTCGTCTGCGCGACCCGTACCTACGAGTGCGCTCCCTGTCCGCTCCGCGATCGGTGCGTGTATCCCTACGTGTTCGAGACGCCTCCGCCCCCGACCGCCCAGGTGATGCGCAAGTATCCGGCCGCGCCGCATCCGTTCGTGCTCGTCCCGCCGGCGGGCGGTCGCACGCTGGCTCCGGGCGAAGAGTGTCCCATCGGGTTGACCTTGTTTGGCCGAGCGCTCACATGGCTCCCCCATTTCATTTTCACGTTCGAACGGATGGGGCGATTCGGCTTCGGCGCTCGGCGCGTTACCGCCGCGGTCATCCGAGCGGACGGCTGGCTAGACGGGCGCCCATGCCGCATCTATTCCGCAGAGGATCGGACGCTGGCCGCGACCGAGGCCTGCACGCGGACCGCCCGTCTGCCGTGGCGTCCGCCGGTCACCGCCTCCGATGACCGAACTGCCGAGCGGATCGGCGTCGAATTCCTCACCCCAGTGCGACTGAAATCCGAGGAGCGCCTGGCGACCTCGCTGGAGTTCCAGCTCCTGATCCGCGCGTTGCTCAGACGGATTGCGCATCTGTCGTATTTCCATTGCGGCGGCGATCCGTCGGGTGTGGCGTTTCGCGAGTGGATCGATCTGGCAAGCTCGGTCCGCACGGTCTCATCGACGCTCACGTGGTACGACTGGACCCGTTACTCGCAACGCCAGCAGGACACCATGCAGCTCGGCGGACTGGTGGGTCGTGTCGTCTTCGAGGGTCCGGTGGGTCCGTTTCTGCCGTGGCTGCGGGTAGGCGAGATGACGCACGTGGGACAGGCGACGAGTTTCGGATTAGCACACTATCTTCTGCTCGACGCGTAACCTCGATGACCCGGCGGGCGAGACCTGCAGCGCGCCGGTCCCGCCCGTCCCGCGCCCGTTCACACCTTCACACTGAGAAACAGCGACGCGCCTTGCCGGTTGATCAAGAAGAGGGCGTGCTCGCCCTTCTTCAGGTGGGCCGACAGCTTTTCGAAGTCCTTCACGGACTTGATCGGATGCCGGTTGATTTCCCGGATCACATCGCCCGGCATCAGACCGGCCCGGTCGGCGCCGCTGTCCGGCTCGACGCTCGTCACGACAACACCCTGCATCTTGCCCTGGAGGCCCAGCTCGCGCGCGGTCTGCCGATCCAGGTCCTGCACGGTGAGGCCGGCCAACGCTCCCTCCGCCTGCCCGGTCTCCGCTTTCGCGGTCCTGACCATGTCCGGTTGCTCGCCGATCGTGACCGTCAACTCCTTCTCCCGGCCGTCGCGAACGACCTTCACCGTCGCCTTCGTCCCGACAGCGGTTCTCGTGACCAACCGTTGCAGCGCCACGGCATCCTCGACCGGAGAGCCCTGATACCCGATGATCACATCGCCCTGCTTGAGCCCCCCTTGGTCCGCCGGGCTGTCTTCCTTCACCTCGCTGACCAGGGCGCCCTTCGCGTCCTTCAGCCCGAACGATTGGCTGAGGTCTTGCGTCAGGTCCTGGATGCCGATGCCCAGGTAGCCGCGGACAACCTTGCCGACCTTGACCAGACTCTCGTACACGGGCTTGGCCATGGTCGCCGGCACGGCGAATCCGACGCCCTGGTAGCCGCCGGTTTGCGAGAAGATGGCCGTGTTGATCCCGACCAGTTCTCCTTTGGTGTTGACCAACGCCCCGCCGGAGTTCCCCGGATTGATGGCCGCATCGGTCTGGATGAAGTCCTCGTATTGGGTGATGCCCATACGGCCGCGGCCCAGCGCGCTCACGATGCCGAGTGTCACGGTGGAGTTCAAGCCGAAGGGATTGCCGATCGCGAGGACGTATTCACCGACCTGCAATGTGGACGAATCGCCCCAGGGCACAAACGGGAGGTTCTGCCCGTCGATCTTCACGACCGCCAGGTCCGTTTTCGGATCGGTCCCGACGATCTTGCCTTTGAACTCCCGTTTGTCCGGCAGCGTCACCGTCAATTCTTTCGCCCCGTCCACGACGTGGTTGTTGGTGATGAGATAGCCGTCCGGGGTCACGATCACACCGGACCCCATGCCGCCGCCGCGGCGCTCACGCGGGCCGAACGGGGGTTCCGGTCCACGATGGCCGCGCGGGCCGAAGGGCCAAGGCAGGTCGCGGGAGTCCGAGACGTGTTCCGACCCGGCGGTGGTGATGTTGACGACGGCCGGAGTCACGGCCTTCGCGACTTCCGCAAATCCGTTCGCCGGCGGTTGCGTGATGGACGCCGCTGGAGACGCCTGTGAAGCCGGTACTACGTGTCCGTTCCAGAGCAAGACTGCGCTCAGGGCCGCCGCTCCAGCGATCGCCCCGAGCCTGTACCGCAACGGTCGCGTCATAACACCCTCCTTTTGAATCATTGAACAGATCCTCCCCGAGCCGGTTGTGCCGGCCATGCGGGAGCCGGCCGAGCCGGACTCCCGGCGTCACCCTATCAACACCCGATGAGAGAAGGATTAGCAGAGAATTAAAAGTTGTTAACCAGCGGAAGGAGCCAGGGGCAGCACGACGGTGAATGTCGACCCTTCGCCCGGCGCGCTCCTGACCTCGATGCGGCCCTGGTGGGCCTCCGCGATCCAGGTGCAGATCGAGAGCCCCAATCCGGTGCCTTTCTTCGTGTGGGCCCGCGCTTCGTCGGTCCGGTAGAAGCGGTCGAAGATCCGTTTCTGCGCCTCAGGAGCGATGCCGATACCTTGATCGATGACCGCCAGGCGGGCCTCGCCGGCTTCGGTGAGGAGGTTGATCTCCACCTTGCCGCCGGGCTTGGAGTACTTGACCGCGTTGTCCACGAGGTTCAGCAGCAGCTCGCGCAGACGCAGCTCGTCGCCCAGCACCGTGGCGGGCCGGACCGTGCCGAGCACGACCTCCACGTGGTGTTCCTGTCCCAACAGGCAGGCCTGTCGCTGGATGTCTTCGACCAGCACTTCCAGCCGAACGGGCGCGCATTCCATCTTGACCTCGCCCAAGTCGGCCCGCGAGAGAAACAGGAGTTCCTCGACGATGCGGCTCATCCGGTCGATCTCCTCCAGGTTGCTCTCGAGGACCATCTTGTAGTCCTCCGTCGGACGGGGTCGGCGGAGCACCAGTTCCGTTTCTCCCTTCATGACCGTCAGCGGCGTCCGCAGCTCATGAGAGGCGTCGCTGCTGAACTGGCGGATCTGGCGGAACGACGCTTCGAGACGGGCGATCATGTCGTTGAATGTGGCGGCGAGGCGCCCGATCTCATCCGAGGAGGATGGCACGGTGAGTCGTTGGGTCAGGTCACCGGCTGCAATCCGCTGCGCGGCCAACGTGATCGTGTCCACCGGCTTCAAGGCCCGTCCTGCGAGGAACCACCCGCCGGCCAGCGACACCGCCAGCGCGACCGGCATCGTGACCAGCAGCATGATCAGCAGGCGGTGCAACGACGCCTCGACGGATTCCAGCGAGGTGCCGACCTGGACGATGTAGACGAGGCTTCCCCGATAGAGAATCGGGACCGACACGAGACGGAGCGGCGGCTCGCCCGGATATTTGGCGGATTCGAACGTCGTCTTGCCAGTGAAGGCGACCTCGAGCGCGGCCCGGCTGAGCGGGACGTCGTGACGCTGAATGTTGGGGGAGCGGATGGTGATTTTGCCCGTCGGGCTGAAGATCTGGAAGAATTTGTCGATGCGCGCCAGTTCCGGGAACTGAGTGAGCAGCTCTTCCTCGTCGAGCAGCGTGAGGAACCCGCGCTGCTCCAGCGAGCGCACGGCGACGGTGGCCGTCTCTTCGAGCGACTGATCGACCTGGTCCTTGAGGCTCCGGGCCATGACCGTGTACAGCACGACGGCGAAGATCGTCAGGAACAGCGCCATCGCGGTGCCGTACCAGAGCGTCAGCCGGACCCGAAGAGGCATCAGTCGGCCTTTAGCATGTATCCGCTGCCGCGGACGGTGTGGATGAGCTTGCGCCCTCGCCCCCGGTCGATTTTGTTCCGGAGGTAATTGACGTAGACGTCGATGACGTTCGTGAACGTGTCGAAGTCCTGATTCCAGACGTGTTCGGAGATCATCGGCCGGGTCAACACGCGGCCGGCGTGTCGCATGAAGTATTCGAGCAAGGCGTATTCCTTGAGCGTAAGGTCGATGCGCTGCCCGGCGCGGGTCACTTCACGGGTGGCCGGATTGAGCACGAGGTCGTCGATCTGGAGCACGCCCGGCGCTTCGGCGGCTCCGCGCCGGAACAGCGCGCGGACGCGCGCGAGCAGTTCGTCGATCGCGAAGGGTTTCGTCAGGTAATCGTCGGCGCCGGCGTCCAGCCCCTTCACCTTCTGATCCACCTGCGACTGGGCCGTGAGAATCAGCACCGGCGCCTGGATCTTCTCTTCGCGGAGCCGTTTGAGCACCTCCAGGCCCGGCAGGCCCGGCAGCATGAGATCGATCACGATGAGGTCATAGCTGCCGCTCAGCGCCAGGTCGAGGCCCTGAGCCCCGTCGGCGCAGAGGTCCACCGCGTAGCTCTCCTCCTCGAGCGCCCGTTTGATGAAGGACGCGACCTTGGCTTCGTCTTCGATCACCAGGATGCGCATAACCTTTGGCAAGCGGCACGCGGCCAGGGGCAAGGGGAAGCCAAGCTGGTTTCTTCGCCTCTCGCCTCTCTCCTCTCTATTTCGGCGGAAAGCGGGTGATCGTCACCGGCGCGTATTTCAGCGACGGCCCGTCGGAGGTCCGGTACGCCAGCGTGTGTTTCAACCAGTTGACGTCGTCCCGCTTGGGAAAATCCAAGCGATAGTGGGCCCCGCGGCTTTCTTCGCGGGCCAGCGCCCCGGCGACGATAGTCTCCGCAATCTCCACCAACGACTCCAGCTCGAGCGCCTGGATCAGATCGGTGTTGAAAATCCGGCCTTTATCCTGAACGTACACCCGGGATGCTCGGACCTTCAACTCGCGGACCTTGTCCCAGGCCTCCATCATGGATTTCTGCGTCCGGAAAATGCCGAGGTTCTGGCTCATGACCCTGCCCAGTTCCTCGCGGACCTGCCAGGCTCGCTCCGAGCCCTGCTGCGACAACAGGCGGCGAATGCGGGTCTCGTCGGTCCTGAGTGTCGCGTCCGCCAGCGCGCGGGGCTTGACCTGCCGAACGTACTCCGCGGCCCTAGCGCCGGCGCGGCGGCCGAAGACGATCGTCTCCAGGAGGGAATTCCCGCCCAGCCGGTTGGCCCCGTGGACGCTGACGCACGCGCACTCGCCGGCGGCATAGAGCCCGGGAATCTCGGTCTCGGCCCATTGATTCGTGCGGACCCCGCCCATCTGGTAGTGCGCGCCCGGCCGAACCGGGATCGGCGTTTCGATCGGATCGATCCCCGCAAACTCAATGGAGAGCTCTCGAATCTGCGGCAACCGCTCAAGAATCCGCTCGCGGCCGAGGTGCCGCAGGTCCAGCAGCACGCAGCCATCCACGCCTCGCCCTTCGAGGATTTCCTGGCCGATCGCCAGGGAGACGGTGGAGCGGGTCGCCAACTCCATCTGCTCGGGCGCGTATTTTTTCATGAACCGTTCGCCGAGCGTGTTCAGGAGATAGCCGCCTTCGCCGCGCGCGCCTTCGGTGATCAGGATGCCGGTGTCCTTGAGCGTCGTCGGATGGAACTGTACGAACTCCATGTCTTCGAGCGGCGCGCCGGCCTTGTACGCGAGCGCCATCCCGTCGCCGGTGTTGATGACCGCGTTGGTGCTGGTCAGAAAGACCCGGCCGCTCCCCCCGGTGGCGAGGATCACCGCTTTGGCGCCGATCGCGTGCAGTCCTCCGTGGATCAGATCCCACGCCACCACGCCCCGGCACACGCCGTCTTCGACGATCAGCGAGGTGACGTACCATTCTTCGTAGACGAAGATCTGCCGCTTGAGCAGTTGCTCGTACATCGCATGCAGGATGGCGTGCCCCGTGCGATCGGCCGCGTAGCAGGTGCGCGGAAAGCCGGCTCCGCCGAACGGGCGTTGCGCGATCCTGCCCTGTTCGTTCCGGCTGAAGATGACGCCCATCCGTTCCAATTCCAGGATGTCGTCCGGCGCTTCCCGACACATGGCTTCGATTGCGTCCTGATCGCCCAGATAGAGCCCGCCCTTCGCCGTGTCGAAGGCGTGGGCCTCCCACGAGTCGTTCTCGCCGATGGCCGCGTTGATGCCGCCCTGAGCGGCGACGGAGTGGCTGCGGACCGGATGGACTTTCGAGGGGACGGCGACATCGAGGTGGGAGGGCGCCGCGAGAGCCGCCCTCATGCCGGCCAGACCGGCGCCGACGATCAGGATGTCGTGAACTTTCATGCGTCGCCGATGGGATCGTTCTCTTCTCTCCACTAATACCCGACCCTTCTCCCGAAGGCAAGCGTGGCAACCGCTTGGAAAACGCATCACGCCGTGGTAGTCTTCGGCTATTCTTCGGAGGACCGCTGCTTGACCATCGGCTCACGAACAACGACGTTCCCTCCGGCCGACATAAACCCTGAGGCGCCGCACATCCCATGACGGATCCGGAGTTTCTCAAGCCGACCGACACCTTTGCCCACCGCCACCTCGGACCATCGGAGGCCGACATCCAGGAGATGGTGGCGTCGCTCGGGCTTAAGTCGCTCGACACGCTGATCGACCAGATTGTACCGGACGACATCCGATTGCGCCGGCCGCTGGCGTTGCCCGGACATCGCAACGAGCAGGACGTGCTGAACGAACTGCACGACATCGCGGCAGAGAACCGGGTGTTTCGCTCGCTGATCGGCATGGGCTATTACGACTGCATCACCCCCCCGGTCATCCAACGGAACATTTTGGAGAACCCGGGTTGGTACACCCAATACACGCCCTATCAGGCAGAGATCGCGCAAGGCCGACTCGAGGCACTGGCGGTCTTCCAGACCATGGTCGCCGATTTGACCGGTCTGCCGCTCGCCAACGCCTCCCTGCTAGATGAAGCGACGGCAGCGGCCGAAGCGATGGCTATGTGCCGAGCGATCTCGCGCGCCGCCGGCGCCGAAAAAAATGAATTCTTCGTGTCGCAAGACTGCCATCCGCAGACGATCGCCGTGCTGCGGACGCGCGCCGAACCGCTCGGCATCGTGCTGCGTGTCGGCAGGACTTCGCACATCGATTTTTCCGGGGATCGACTCTGCGGCATCCTGGTGCAGTTCCCGGCCACGGACGGCTACGTCGGCGATTACAGCGACCTCGTCGCGCAGGCCCATGCCGCCGGCGCGCTGGTCGTCGTTGCGACGGACCTGCTAGCCCTCACGCTCCTGCGTCCGCCGGGTGAATTCGGGGCCGATATTGCCGTCGGGTCCAGTCAGCGCTTCGGTGTGCCCCTGGGGTTCGGCGGGCCGCACGCGGCCTTCCTTGCCACCAAGGAAGACTATAAGCGGCAACTGCCGGGACGCTTGGTCGGTGTCTCGCGGGACGCCCATGGGAAGACCGCCTATCGGCTCGCGCTTCAGACGCGCGAACAGCACATCCGCCGCGAGAAGGCCACCAGCAACATCTGCACGGCACAAGTGCTGCTGGCCGTGATGGCCGGCATGTACGCCGTGTATCACGGGCCGGACGGGTTGCGCCGGATCGCCGAGCGCGTGCACGGCCTGGCCGTGGTGTTGGCCGAGGGGCTTCGCCGGCTCGGCTTCGACGTCGGCCCGGAGCCGTTCTTCGACACCATCCGGGTTCGCCTGAGCCGCGAGCAAGCGGAGCACGTGCTGGCCCGTGCCAACGCCGCGGGGTTCAATCTGCGCCGCTATGACGATGATTCTGTCGGCGTGGCGCTGGATGAAGTGAGCACGCCGCAGGAGATCAGAACGCTGATCGGCCTCTTCCTCGGACACGAAGACGTGATCTTCACGGTCGAGGAACTGGCCCGGTCGGTGGATGTGCGCTTTCCGAAGATGTTGACACGGACCACCAAGTATCTGACTCACGCAGTGTTCAACCGCTACCATTCGGAACACGAGATGCTGCGCTATTTGCATCGGCTGGAGGCGCGTGATCTGTCCTTGGTCCACTCCATGATTCCGCTCGGGTCCTGCACCATGAAACTCAACGCGACGGTCGAGATGCTGCCGGTCACCTGGCCGGAGTTCGCCCGCCTCCATCCGTTCACGCCGGTGGAGCAGAGCCGGGGCTACCAGGAACTGTTCCACCAACTCGAAACCTGGCTGGCGGAGATCACGGGCTTCGCGGCCGTGTCGTTGCAGCCCAACGCCGGCTCACAGGGCGAGTACGCCGGGCTGATGGTCATCAGGGCCTATCACCGCTCCCAAGGCGAAGGGCATCGCGATATCTGTCTCATCCCCACGTCGGCGCACGGCACCAACCCGGCGAGTGCGGCCATGGCCGGGCTGACGGTGGTGCCTGTCGCGTGCGACCGTCAAGGTAACGTAGACCTCGCGGACCTCGAAGCGAAGGCGGCGCAGCACCGGGAACGACTGGCGGCCCTCATGATCACCTATCCGTCGACCCACGGGGTGTTCGAACCCGAGGTGCGTCGCATGTGCCGGATCGTCCACACGCACGGCGGGCAGGTCTATATGGACGGCGCGAACATGAACGCCCAGGTCGGCCTCTGCCGGCCGGGGGATATCGGAGCTGATGTCTGCCACCTGAACTTGCATAAGACGTTCTGCATCCCGCACGGCGGCGGAGGGCCCGGTATGGGGCCCATCGGCGTCGCGCGCCATCTGGTCCCGTTCTTACCAGGACACCCGGTGATTGGTCTCGGCGGAGCGGAATCGATCGGGCCGATTTCAGCCGCACCCTATGGCAGCCCCAGCATTTTGACGATTTCCTGGGTGTACATCGCGCTCATGGGCCATGACGGACTGACCAAGGCGTCGCAGGTCGCTATCCTGAACGCCAACTACATGGCCAAACGCCTGGAAAAACATTACCCGGTGCTGTATACCGGCCGGCGCGGCTTCGTGGCCCACGAGTTCATCCTGGATCTGCGGCAATTCAAGGAGAGCGCCGGTGTGGACGTGATGGACGTGGCCAAGCGACTGATGGACTACGGATTCCACGCGCCGACCGTATCTTTCCCTGTGCCCGGCACCCTCATGATTGAGCCGACCGAGAGCGAGTCCAAGGCTGAACTGGATCGGTTCTGCGATGCGCTGATCGCGATCCGCGGAGAAATTCAGGAGATCCTGGAAGGCCGGATGCCCCGCGACAATAACGTCCTCAAGCGCGCGCCGCACACGGCCCAGGCCGTGACGGCGTCGGACTGGGACCGGCCGTACAGCCGCGAGCAAGCAGCGTTTCCGGCTCCCTGGGTGCGGGAGCGCAAGTTCTGGCCCAGCGTCGGCCGCATCGACGAAGCCTACGGCGACCGGAATCTGATGTGTACGTGCCCTCCCATGGAACAGTAGCAACGGACCGCCGACAACCGTGTCGCCTCGTTTCCTCCCGGCCAGTGTGGTCGTCTTCGTCATCCTTTCTTGCGACGCGACCCTTGGTGTCCAATCTGCAGGTCCGCAGCCGCGCGACTCGATCCAGCTCTCGAACGCCGTCGAAGCTCAGGCCGGTGAGGAGTACGGAGCCGGCACGCGCATCCGCGTCGGTGCGGCCGGCGTCTCGTTCGTCGTCCCGCAAGGCTGGCTGGGCGGGATGCCGCCGGACTCTCAGGTCTTGATCCTGGGCTCACCAAGCACGCCGGGCTTTGGCATGGTGTTCTTTCTGAGCGACGTCTCCGCCGAAGATATCCAAGCGCACATGAGCGCCGTCCAGCCCATTGCCCACGACCTGATCTTCGAGCCGGCAGGTCCGGTGAGAAAGACCGGCGGTCGCCTGGAGGCCGCCTATACAGGCGGGGGGATGATCGGCCGTGCCCTAGCGCTGGTCGGGCCGTCACGCAACGGCGTCCTGTATTTCCTCGGGAGCTTGCCGGATGAAGTCGCGCGCTGGATCGGCTCCTGGAAGAGCTGGCCGCTTCCACGGTGTTCGATGGGGAGGGAACGTTTGAACCCCCGGCGCCCTAACCGGAATATGGCCTCCCCGATGCTGACCGGCTTGCTCCTGGCTGTGGTGGTCACCATCCAGGCCGGCGAATTCGTCGGCCCCGACGGCGCACCGATGGTGCTGATCGCAGAAGGGCCGTTCATCCGCGGCAGTGCGGCGGGCCAGGGCGATCCCGACGAGGAACCGCAACGGACCATCACGCTGAACGCCTTTTACATCGACAAGTATGAAGTCACCAACCGGCGTTACCAGGCCTTTCTGAGGGCAACCCGGCACCGCATTCCCGAACATTGCTGCGATCCGTCCTACAACGTCTGGACAGGTCCCGAGATCGATCCGGTCCTGCTGGACCATCCGGTGGTCAACGTGGACTGGTTCGACGCGGAGGCTTACTGCAAGTGGGCCGGGAAACGGTTGCCCACCGAGGCCGAGTGGGAAAAAGCGGCGCGGGGACCGGGCGGCCGCATCTATCCGTGGGGGAATGAGTGGGACCCCAGGCGGGCGAACGGCACATCGTATTGGGCGGGACAAGACTTCGCCTCGCCGGACGAGGCCAAGGCCTGGTGGGCCGACGCTGGAGCGGAACTCCTCGCGGAGAAAGGCGTGAACGGCATGCTGACCCTGCCGGTCACGGCTTTGGAGTCCGGCGCAACACCGGATGGATTGATGCACCTGGCGGGTAATCTCTGGGAATGGGTCGCCGATTGGTACGATCCACAGTATTACGCTGCGGCTCCGGAGCACGATCCACAAGGGCCTGAGACCGGAGAATACAAGGTCCTCCGCGGCGGGTCGTGGCTGAACCATCGCCATCTGCTTCGCACGACCGCGCGCGACGGCTCGCGGCCGACCATGCGGAACCACGGCACAGGCTTTCGCTGCGCAAAAAATCCATAAACAGGTCAACGAGGTTCGGGGCGAGTAGCGCGAGGCGATGGGAACCACGTAAGACCCGGATTGAATTTCATGCAATGTTCTCGATGACTTCCCCCTAGCCGCTAGATCCCGGCTTCTCGCCTGGAATCGGCGATGAGGTTTGGAGTAGAAATCACCGGTGAGGCGAAGAGTATGCCACGGCCTCTACGCGTGATCATCGACACCGATCCCGGCGTCGATGACGCCTTGGCCATCTTGCTGGCCTTGCGCTCGCCCGAACTGGAGGTGATCGGGATCACCACTGTGTGCGGGAACGTGCGGGTCGAGCAGGCGACCAAAAACCTGTTCAGGGTGCTGGAGCTGGTTCCGTTTCCGTCCCGCCTGTTGGTCGGGCAGGGAGCCGTCCAGCCGCTCCAGCAACCGCTGGAGCCCGCTACCCACGTCCATGGGGCCGACGGTCTGGGTGAGCTAGACCGGATTCGCAATCCGGACGGCACGCCCCGGTACGCCGATTTGGGGACTCCGCGTTCGCTCCCCAACGCGTTGACGGTCTGGAGGGAGTGCCTTCGCCGCTATCCGGGCGAGGTGACCCTCATCACACTGGGCCCGCTCACCAATCTCGCGCAGGCGCTCGAGGCGGACCCGACGGTGATGCACGCGTTCCGCTCGGTGATCTGCATGGGCGGCGCCATTGGCGTTCCCGGCAACGTCACGCCGGCCGCCGAGTACAATCTCTACGTCGATCCGCATGCGGCGGAGCGCGTGATGCACTCGGGACTTCCCATCACGTTGGTTCCGCTGGACATCACGACGCGGGTCTCATTGACCCGCGAGGCCATCGCGAAGCTGACTGCGAACACGACGGACCCGGTTTGCCGATTCGTCGGCGACGCCACGGGCCCCGCGTTGGAGTTCGCCCAACAAACCGAGGGTCGTGGAGTGTTCTACTTGCACGACCCGCTTGCGGTCGGCGTGGCCCTCGATCCGGGTCTGGTGAAGCGGGTGCCGCTGCGCATCACCGTGGAAACCGAGGAACGGGCGACAAGAGGACGGACCGCGGCGGACCGGAACGCCCCGTCGACGGTCCAGGCGGCGATGGAAGTGGACACCGCGCGGTTTCTGAACCTCTTTCGAAATCGATTATGCGGAAGGTGATCGTCGTCGGCTCCGCGAACGTGGACTATACGGTTGCGGTCGACCGTCTGCCCGCGGCCGGAGAAACGGTGTTGGGGCGGGCATTCTATCAATCCTTCGGCGGCAAGGGAGCGAACCAAGCCGTCGCCGCTAGGAGAGCGGGGGCGGACGTCTTTTTTCTCACCAAACTGGGGAACGACGCCAACGGCAAGCTGCTGGAGCGCCACCTGACCGGGTTAGGAATCCCCGGTGCGGGGCTGTTGCGTGATCCCGCGACGCCGACCGGCGTGGCGGTGATCGTGGTCGACCGCTCGGGCATGAACCAGATCGCCGTCGCACCAGGCAGCAACCGGATGCTGACGGTCGAGGAGGTCGGACGGACCTCGACGCTCATGGCGGGCGGCCGCGTGCTGCTGGTTCAGCTCGAGCTGCCGTTGGCCGCCGTGGCGGAAGCCCTGACGCTCGCCAAACGTCATCGGCTCACGACGATTCTGAATCCCGCGCCTGCTGTTCCTCTCTCATCGGACCTGCTCAAGTTGGTGGACGTGTTGACCCCGAACGAAGGGGAAGCCCGGGCCTTGACCGGTCAGGATGATCTGGCCGAGGCGGCGCAAATTCTGTTGGCGCGCGGCGCCCGTCACATCATCATCACGCTCGGGGCGCGAGGCGCGTTGTTGAGGGATGCGAAGGCCGATCAGGTGTTTCCCCCCTTTCCGGTGAACGCGGTGGATTCGACTGGAGCCGGCGACGCGTTCAACGGCGCCTTGGCCTGCGCCTTGGCCGAAGGACGGCCCCTGGAAGAGGCGGTCGTCTTCGCCAACGCGGCCGGCGCGTTGACTGTGACCAGGCGGGGCGTCCAGGACGCCCTTCCGTCGCGGCGAGAAATCGACGAACTCTGTCGCACATCGATCCCGGAGGCGTAAGCGACGGCTTGCGCGCTCCGCAACCACGTTCAGTGCATATGTGCTGCTCTTCTTGTCGTAGTGAGCTGGTCGGCCCCGTTCGGCTTGGCTTGACAATTGGGATCGGGTGCGCCTTCTATGAGTGCTGTCGGACGTCGCTCAGGGTCCGGTCATGTTGCCGGTCGAGCCGCAACAGGTGATCCCCACGATCTGTCGGTCCCGTGTCTCCCACGGCAGAGCCATGGAGATGATCCCGGCTCTCCTGCTGCTGGGGAGCATCCTCTCGGTCGGGAGTTCGCTCGGCCACACGGCTCCTCCTACCTCGGCTCGCGAGGCGGCGGGGTTCCGGGAGCCCGTGGTCGAAGATCTGCGGATCGGCCAGCACTACCGGAGCGGGACTCGCGTCCGGTCTCCTTTCGCAGGCGTTTCGTTCGTCGTCCCGCCGGACTGGCGGGCCACTCTGCCCGCCGGAACCTCGGTGTTCCTCGACTCAGGTGCCAAAGCGGGCCTGGGCATTGTCCATATCTTGAACGAAGTCACCCGGGACGAATTGATCGCCCGCCTGAACGAACCCCAGATGTTCGACGTCGGGCTGGTCCTACATCCGGTCGGATCGGTGGGCACGGAAGGCTCTCGTCTCACGGCGGTCTATACAGGCGGGGATCACGTCGGGCGCGCCGTCGCCGTGCTGGGACCGGCCCACAACGCAATCGTCTATCAGGTGGCCGGACCAAAGGAAGAGGCGCGCTACTTCGAGAACCTGCTCGACCACCTTGCTGGCTCGACGGAGTTCATCAGCGAGGACGCGGCCAAGGCGCTGAAGGACTGGTACGGGCACCTTTCCGGCATGATGCTGACGCGGAGGCTCCCGGCTGGGAACGCCGACGCCTATGTCGCGCAGACCTGGCACCTCTGCGAGGACGCTCGCTATTACGTGCGGTTCCTGCGCAGGCGTCCGTGGAACGCGGTCGCTCCCGACCCGGGCGAAGGAAGCGAGCAGGACACAGGCACCTGGCGCATCGACATGCAGGACTCACAGGCCGCATTGGTCCTGGCGGCGCCCCACGATCTGCCGAGGCGCTATCCAATCCAGTTCGATGGCGAGCAAATGAGGTTGAACGGAGAGCCGGTCACCCGCGAACGCAGCAACGAGTGTCCCTGACGTCGGCGGGCTTCGGGGTGCTGTCCGTGTGAAGCCTCAATCTGATTTGGCGGCGGTCTTCTCGACTTTCAGGCACTCCCCTTCGCGTATGGGGCCCTTGCTTTCGGTCACTTTCCCTTCCAGCTTCGTCAGTTGCTTATAATCTTTCTCCGGAAGGACCGCTCGGTACTTGAACGAGATCGACCCGTTACGTACGGCGACGAATCCATAATCATTCCGGTCGAAGGCCGGGGAAAGGCCCAGCATCGCGATCTGCGCCTTCGCTCCGAGGGTATAGATTTGGCCGACCGTGGTGATCGGCAGTCGCCATGGATCTCCCGTGGAACAGGCATAGGACTCTCCGCTCTGCAGCTCCAGCTCGGCCGTGAACACGAGGGATTTGATCCGCCGCTGAAAATGTTCGAGAATTTTTGGATCGTTGCTGATCCGCACGGCGCGCGCCTGCAACGAAATCATCCCGACGTCGACTTCCAGCGTCGCATCCATACTTTGCCCGCCCAACTCGCGGGCCGCCGTTTCCAACGCGTCACGCGCGGCCAGCGAGGCCTTCAGCGTCACGTCGATCGTCAGACCGTATTCGCCGGACGCCAGGAGTTCCGCCCGCTTTTTGATTTCGTCCAGCGGGGTCAGCGTGACGACGAATCCTTGGTCAAGAATCTTTTCGAACAGCCGGTCCACAACGGTCTGTTGAGCGCCTTGGCTGTTCGCCTGGGCGGCCAGGATCGGGGATGTGCCTCCCAGCGGCAGGACGGAGCAGAGGACGCTCGCGAGCACGAGCCGCGGTCCGAAAGCGCGTATGGTGGACATGGGTAGGTCCCTCGCTCGTCAGGTTAGAGAAACACGCCCCTCTCCGGGAGCATGGGGCGCAGGCATGGTCTCGACTCTGCGACAGTCTTGCCGGCCGCTATGCAGGACAAGGTTCACCGAAGACTTCCCGATACACGCCCTTCCAAAACTCATCCCACGCCGCGACGGTCGATCGGGCCCCGGCGGCGACACGGGCTATGGCCTCCGGAGTCGTCGCGGTCTTGCGCACGGCGGACAGGAGCCAATCGCTGTGGTTCCGCTCTTCCGTCACGTGCAACTCGAAGAACGCGAGGTCTTCGGCCGTGAACTCGGGATATCGTTGCAGGCCCGGGTAGAAGTAGCGAAACTCCGACGCGGCCGTTGTCTCCACCGCCAACTCGGCTCCCAGGGCGGCCAGATAATCCGACCCTGTGAACAGGCCATTGAGGAGTCGGAGATAGGCCGCCACTTCAGGAGCCGGCTCCACGGCGCGGAGGTCGGATGGGAGCGTGCCCAGCGCCTCGCCGAACCGTTCGAGTTGCCGCACGTGCGCCCGCTCGGTCGAGCCGGAGCCCAGCTCGGAGTACAGCGTCTTGACCAGCTCCACCCGCACGTCGAGTTCATCGATCGGCGTGCCACACAGCAGCCCTTCCAGGGCTTTGACGAACCGTTTGCAGAAGTAGTGGTACTGGCGGAACCACCGCAGCAGTTGCTCGCGGCTCAGACGCTCGTCTCTGAACCGCCGGAAAAACGGGTGGTCATTCACCGGATGGTGAACCAGTTCCGCCATTAATCCGTCAACGGACCAGTGGGGCGTCTGCACGGCAGGCATGACCGGTCTCTGGCTCCCGGGTGAGTCGTCTGCAATTTGACCATGCCAAGCGGGGTATAGGCAAGCCCGTGTTGTCGTGGGAACGGAACAGGCTGCGGCACCAGACCGCAGCGCAGAGCGGAAGTCACCGCACTCTGACAGGAGCACGCAATCAGTTCGCAATGCCGGCTTTGGCGTGCACCTGAGAGATGAGGGCTCGGGCTTCCGGAAGAAAGTCCGCGCGCTGGTGGGCTTGGGCCAATTCGAGCGCCTGCAAAGCCAGGGTCATCGCCTCATCGTGAAGGCCCCGGGCACAGTAACTTTTGGCCAGGCTCAGGCGCGCATTCACCGCTCGAGGCTCACGCTGAATGACTTGGCGGAGCAGGTCCTCGCCCTTCTCGACATTTCCCCCGAACAGGGCCGGAAGCCTGACGAGGAAGGTGCCTTTGGCGGAGAGGGCGTCGAGATGAGTCGGGGCGAGTTCCAGGGTGCGATTCAGTTCTTTCATCACGCGCCGGAACCCGAACACCGACGTGATCCGTTCGCCGTCGATGCGAATCTGTTCGCCAAGGTTGCAGAATAGGGCGAAATGCGCGTCGGCGTGTCGCTCGTCGAGCGCCACCGCTCGCTCGGCGAGGGCCTGACCCTGTGCGAAATGGGCGAGGCGCCTGTCCCACTCCTGGGCCAGACGACCGAGTTCGCATTCGCGCTGTGCTTGGACCGTCAACTCGGTCGCGGATTCCACTGCGGAGGCAACGGCAGGCCACAAGGCGGCAAGGGCAAACGTGAGCACCAACAGCGGAATCTTTGGCATTGTAAATCGCTTCTCCTTTTTTTCTTTCTTCAGGACAAGACAGGCCCGCTACAATATCATCGCAAAGACAGTGCCATGAACAGCCTGTTGTGCTGTGTTCGGAAAACTGAAGATAAACCGCGGTTGGGCTCCGTCGGCGCCTGTCCTGGTCAGCGCCGACTGTGGGCGGAATGAGACAGTCAAGACCGGCCGTGTGTCGAAACGTCACGGTCCGGTCGCCCCGCCGGGCAGGAATCCGTCCGCGGACGACCCGACGCGATCGGCATGCGGCTACTGCGCTTCGCTCAACGTTGCTCCAAGAATTGTTGCAACTGCTGAAGCAGGTCTCTGGCTTGCTCCCTCGATTCCCCGGGTCCCGTTCGGAATCTGGCTGACGGGTCGGCGCTCGGTTGAGGGGAGGCTGGCTCGTTTTCCACGACAATACCGATCTTGCCTTCCTTGTCCCGCTCCCGTTGGCGCTCCAGCTCCCGCGCGATCCTAAGCCTGGTGAGTTCTTCCTGCAACTCGCTCCAGTTCTTGGTCATCCCATCGAGTTTCTCGACTGCTGCGCCGAGTTTGCCCACCCATTCGTCCATTTCCTTCTTGCGCTCCGCATGCATCTTTTCGATAGCCTGCACCTTGAGCCGTTGCTGGTGGAGTTCCCGCTGCGCGGTTTCCGCCTCTCTTTTGACGGCTTCGTAGGTGCCGCTGCTCACGCACCCTGCGCCGACCAAGATCGCCAGCCCGATCACCGCCATAGCTGCGCTCTCGTATTGTTCATGCGCTGTTTTGTTCATGGCTTGCCCTCCCAACCAAGCTTCGCTCGGTCCACTCGCTCTTTATCGTTGTTATCGTAACTGAGCGAGCGGATAGAGTCTTCAACCGACAAGTGTTTCCCTGGAATTGTTTTAGCGAAAAGTGGACCGCCTTCGAAGCCCCGGTATCTTCGCTCTGCCATGGTTTTTATTTACCATCCGTACGGGAAGCGTTTCCACGTGCGGCGCCGGTTTTGGCTCTGAGCGCCGCCTTCAAGTCACCGAAGAGTTCGAGCATCTGCCGGTAGGAGTAATGGGCGTTACGTCCGCTCGGATTGGGCAGGACGAAGACCTTGGCGCCGGCCAGACGATCTGGCTGCCAGCCGACCCGCGGGCGATTCCTCCGGGCTTGCTCCAAGCGGCGGGCGCCTGATCGATCCGGGAACAGGACCCTGTAGAGCGTGACGCCGAGGAGCGCCACCACCGGGGGACGGTATCGTCGAATCTTCGCCAACAGGGTCTTGCGCCCGGCGAGGTATTCGATCGGTCTCAGCGCGTCGATACCGCGGCTGGGTCTGGCGACGAGATTGGTCAAGCCGAAGCCCCAATCCGGCAACCGACCGTCGTCTTCGTAGGTCACCGGCTCCGGCACAAGCCGCGATTCGTAGAGCAATTTCCAGAAGCGGTTGGAATAGCCGGCGAAGTGGTGGCCCACGACGGCCGACCGCACCCCGGGATTGATGCCGACGAACAGGACTCGGCACCCGGGCCTGATATAGTCCGGCAGCGTGTTCGATCTTCGCGTCACCGTGGCACCAGCAAGTTCCTTTGCTCCGCGATGAGCCGACGGCCGATTCGCAGAATGCGCGCGGCTTGGTCGACCCCAGGCGTGAGGGACACTTGGAGCCTGCGCTCATCGAACAGACAGTTCGTCCTGCCATTGTGTCCGTTTTGCCCGTTCGGCCAAGAGATCGGCTTGCCGTGTCGGCTCCGGTACCCGATAGCCTTTGCCACAGGCCAGGGTGAATCGAACAGCCTGCTCCAGATCGATGTTGTGCCCCACGGAGACGAACACCGGCCGAACACGGTCTTTGGTCCGGACCGCCGCGCCGATGACTCGGCCGACCTTGTCGTGCAGATAGGAGAAGGAGGACCGGGATGGCTTCGGCTCGACATATGAGCCGAACAGCGGCGATTTTGCACAACCGATCACCGGCTTCTCCAACAACAAGCCGATATGGCATGCGATACCCAGTCCGCGCGGGTGGGCCATACCTTGACCGTCGATGAAGATCAAGTCCGGCTCGTGCGCGAGCCGCTCGAAAGCCCGGAGCAAGGCCGGAGCCTCGCGGAACGACAAGAGTCCGGGAACATAGGGAAACGACACCCGATCCCGCAGGGTCACTGTTTCCACCAACTTCAAGTCGGGAAAGGAGAGCACAACGGCCGCGACGTACATGTAATCGGACCGCTTGTTGTACGCGACATCCGCGCCGGCGACAGCGGAAGGTATCAACACCTCGCCTGTGGTCTTGACCTGTCGGCGGAGTTGAACCTGGATTTGTATGGCTTCCTTGGGTGTGATGTCCCACCGATGAAGGATCTTGGCCTGCATGGCTTCGCCCCAATACTCAGGGACCAAGGAGATGTGCCGAGAGTGTAGCCTCGCCTGAGCCATTTTGCCACAGACCGTATGGAAAAGCAGACAGAGGCTTTCGCGGACCGCTCTCCCAACAGCATGAGATGCCAAGGGTTCTCTACTCATGCAGGCCAGGCACTGGATTTGCCCGTTTCTCGATCGGGTCCATTTTGACGAGCTTCCGGAGAGCGGACCTAGGCATTAGTAAACGGATTCATGAGGCGAGTCATCCAAGGCTTGTAAGGAGCGCGGCGGCTGTGCCACGCCGCGTGGAGGTCCCATCTTCCTCCTGGATGGGACCTCCCCTTCAACGGACAAACATCCGCGCGGACGCGCGGATGTTTGGGAAGAGGACAGGTCGCTT
>JBBIOW010000023.1:0-6346 GCA_037443165.1 Nitrospiraceae bacterium
GGAACCATGACGAACGAGGCGACTCTCATTTGACGCAGGGGGCCGATGGCTTTGGGAAACCGCTGTTCTTCCTCCGTGCACGGGACGACCAACGGCTGCTGGTGGGTCCAGACCCAGCCTCCGGCGGACTCCTCGACCGGCAGTTCCATGCCGAGCGCGATCCGCTTGGCTTCTTCGGTCCCCTCCAACACGTGGACGCGCATCACATCACGGTCCGGATCGTGGAGAATGAGACCGATGAATTCGAACTGCACGACCGAGGGCAGGCGTCTCGCCAAGTCGTGGAACAAGGCGCTGAGGTCGCGGTGCGCGGCAATGGCTTCAGACACCCCCAGGAGGGCGCAGTACCGCGATGTCGGGTCCTCGGTACAGGGTCGATCGGGTTTCTGGTCTGTCATGAAGGCGCCGGCTTCATTTGGCTGGTCGGCAAATAGCGAGTAGCCAACAGCTCATGACAACCGTGTCATAGCTGTCGAAGTACTGCGAGCAAAGTGTGGACATCATAGGGCGATCATGGGGCCTGGTGCAAGTTACCGCTTAAGGCGGGCGACTTGCCCGTCTTGAGCCCTTCCAAGTATCATGGCCCAACATCTGAGCGGGCATCAGCCAGGCGCGTAACAGCAGGGTCCCTCATGGAACTAGATCAGATTCTCCGGGAGCGAATCGTCATCCTCGACGGCGCGATGGGGACGATGATTCAGGCCCACAAGTTGGACGAGGCGGCGTTCCGCGGGGAGCGGTTTGCTCGGCACCCGTCCGACCTCAAGGGCTGCAACGATCTCCTCTGCATCACCCAGCCCAAGCTGATCGAGGCGATCCATGTCCAGTACCTGGAGGCCGGCGCGGACATCATCGAGACGAATACGTTCAACGCTACTTCCATCTCGATGGCCGACTATCGTCTGGAATCGTTCGTCTACGACCTCAACCTAGCCGGCGCCCAAGTCGCCCGTCAGGCCGTCGAGGCCGTGACGGCCAAAGATCCATCGCGCCCGCGCTTCGTCGCCGGCGCCGTCGGACCGACCAATCGCACGGCCTCCATGTCTCCGGACGTGAACAATCCCGCGTTCCGGTCGGTGTCGTTCGACCAGTTGGTGGAGGCCTACACGGAACAGGTCCGCGGCCTGATGGACGGAGGCGTGGACGTCCTGCTCGTCGAAACCGTCTTCGACACGCTCAACTGCAAAGCGGCGCTGTTTGCGATCGACCAGTACTTCGAGCGGGTCGGCCGTCGCGTGCCGGTGATGGTGTCGGTCACCATCACGGACCGGAGCGGCAGAACCCTCTCCGGTCAGACGGTAGAGGCGTTCTGGAACAGCATCTCCCATATGCCGCTGCTGAGCGTCGGGATCAACTGCGCGCTGGGCGCCAAACAGATGCGGCCGTATCTGGAAGAGTTGTCCGGCATCGCGCCGGCGTTCATCAGTTGCTATCCGAATGCGGGACTACCGAACGCCTTCGGGGGATTCGACGAAACGCCGGAGATCATGTCGTCCGATCTGAGAGAGTTCGCGTCCAACGGCTGGCTAAATATCGTCGGCGGCTGCTGCGGCACGACGCCCGCGCACATCCGGGCGATCGCCGAGGCCGTCAAACCGTTCCCGCCCAGGGTGCGGCCGACCGTCGAGCCCTACACGCGCCTGAGCGGTCTGGAGCCGCTGACCATCCGGCCTGAGACGAACTTCGTCAACATCGGCGAGCGGACCAACGTCACCGGGTCGCCGGCCTTCGCCAAGTTGATCCTTGCGGGCGACTACGAATCCGCGCTCTCGGTGGCCCGCCAGCAGGTCGAGGGCGGCGCGCAGATGATCGACGTGAACATGGACGAGGGCATGCTGGATTCCAAGGCCGCGATGGAGAAGTTTCTCCATCTGATCGCCTCGGAGCCGGACATCGCCCGCGTGCCGGTCATGATCGACAGCTCCAAGTGGGAGGTGATCGAAGCCGGGCTGAAGTGTGTCCAGGGCAAGGGCGTGGTGAACTCCATCAGCCTGAAAGAAGGCGAGGCGAAGTTCGTCGAACAGGCCCGTCTCATCCGCCGATACGGCGCGGCGGTGATCGTCATGGCCTTCGACGAGCGGGGACAGGCCGACACCTTCGAGCGCAAGATCGAGATCTGCGCCCGATCGTACAGGATTCTGACCGAACAGGTCGGCTTTCCGCCGCAGGACATCATCTTCGACCCGAACATCCTGACCATCGCCACGGGAATCGAGGAACACAGCAACTACGCGGTCGATTTCATCGAAGCCACCCGGTGGATCAAGCGGAACCTGCCGCTGGCCAAGGTGAGCGGGGGGATCAGCAACATCTCGTTTTCGTTCCGGGGCAACCACGTCGTCCGCGAGGCGATGCACGCGGCGTTCCTCTATCATGCGATCCTCGCCGGTTTGGACATGGGGATCGTGAACGCCGGCCAGTTGGCCGTCTATGAGGAGATTCCGAAGGACCTGCTGGAGCTGGTCGAAGACGTGCTGCTCAACCGGCGGCCGGACGCGACCGAACGGTTGGTGGCCTTTGCCGAGACCGTCAAACAGCAGGGCAAGGCCGCCGTGAAAGACGACGAGTGGCGGCGCGGCACGGTGGAAGAGCGGCTTGCCCACGCGCTGGTCAAGGGGATTGCGGATTACATCGAGGCGGACGTCGAGGAAGCCAGGCGGAAATACGCCAAGCCGCTCGACGTAATCGAGGGGCCGTTGATGGCGGGCATGAACCTCGTCGGCGACCTGTTCGGATCCGGCAAGATGTTTCTGCCGCAGGTGGTGAAGAGCGCGCGCGTGATGAAGAAGGCGGTGGCCTATCTGTTGCCGTTCATGGAAGCGGAGAAACGGAAGTCCGGGGGGCGGCAGACGGCCGGCAAGGTGGTGCTCGCGACCGTGAAGGGCGATGTGCACGATATTGGCAAGAATATCGTCGGTGTCGTGCTGGGCTGCAACAACTACGAGGTGCTCGACCTTGGAGTCATGGTGCCGTGCGAGAAGATTTTGGCGGCCGCTCGCGAGCACAAGGCGGACGTCATCGGTCTGAGCGGGCTGATCACGCCGTCGCTGGACGAGATGGTCCATGTCGCGCGCGAGATGACGCGCGAGGAGTTTCGAGTGCCGCTGCTGATCGGCGGGGCCACGACGAGCAAAGCCCACACGGCGGTCAAGATCGCGCCGGCCTACGCCCACCCGGTCGTGCACGTCCTGGATGCGTCACGGGCGGTGGGGGTGGTGGGGAGCTTGCTAGTCTCCGACCAACGGCCCGCGTTTGTAGAAAAGCTCCGGCTGGAGCAGGAGCAAATCCGGCAAGCCCATCGCGACCGCGGCCCCAAGTCCCTCAAATCGCTGGCCGATGCGCGGGCGAACCGGCTGCCGACCGATTGGGCGGCCGTCGATATTCCGACGCCTGGCTTCCTGGGGGTCAAAGTCCTGGACCGCCTGCCGCTCGAGAGACTGGTGCCGTTCATCGACTGGTCGCCGTTCTTCCACACGTGGGAGTTGAAGGGGCGATATCCCCAGATCCTCGACGATCCGACTCTCGGTCCAAAGGCGAGGGAGCTGTTCGCCGACGCGCGAAAACTTCTCGACGAGATCGTGGCCAAACAACTCTTGACCGCGCGAGGCGTCTACGGCTTCTTCCCGGCCAATAGTGTAGAGGACGACATCGAGCTGTACGCCGACAAGTCCCGGAGGACGGTCTTGACCACGCTTCACACGCTCCGGCAACAGATGGAGAAACCCGAAGGCCAGTACAACCTGGCGTTGGCCGACTTCATCGCGCCCAAAGACTCGGGGCGCCTCGATTACCTCGGCGCATTCACCGTGACGGCGGGGATCGGGATCGAGGCGCTCTGCGGGCGTTTCGAGCGGGACCATGATGACTACAATTCGATCATGGCCAAGGCTCTGGCCGATCGGCTGGCCGAGGCCTTCGCGGAATGGCTGCACAAGCAAGCCCGCGAGGACTGGGGGTACGGGAAGTCCGAACGGTTGACGAATGACGACTTAATCCGTGAACGGTACCGCGGCATCCGTCCGGCGCCGGGCTATCCGGCCTGTCCCGATCACACCGAGAAACGGCTGCTGTTCGACCTGCTCCAGGTCGAGAAACACGCCGGCATCCGCCTCACCGAGACCTTCGCGATGTATCCGGCCGCGTCCGTCAGCGGCCTTTACTTCGCGCATCCGCAGGCCAAATACTTCGCGGTCGGCAAGATCGGGCGCGATCAGGTGTTGGACTACCAGGCCCGCAAGAAAATGCCTCTCGCCGAGGTCGAGCGGTGGCTTGCCCCCAACCTGAACTACGATCCGGCTTAGTCGTTGCCGAGCAAAAGCAGCGAACAGCGAGCAGCCAACAGCCGTCAGCTTTCAGCAATCAGTCGTCAGCGATCAGAAGAAATGCTTGAAGAATCAGTGGGTTGGAGCCTTGGGAAGAGAGCGTTACGCCGTCACATCCTGGACCGTACACGACGACAAGCGGGAATTGGCGACCGCGGTGGCCAGCGCCGTTTTGATCCAGTGATACCGTTCTTCCGCCCAGCGGTTGAAGCAGTGTATGTCCGGAAACCTCAGATCCCAGGCCCGGACCGCGTCGAGCAGCAGCAGCTGATGGGGACGATTGTGTCCGGGGAAATAGACGACCAGCACGGCGGAGCTGCCGGTCAGGCTGATGTCCAGGAAGGCATGGAGCATCGCGGAAGAAGGGAGTGGCACGTCGCGGGAGGCGGCCTCGACGAGGGGGCTGTACAGTCGGTTCAGAAATTGGGAAGTGGCTTCATAGGGAGTTTGGGTCTCCAACAGTCGCCGGTTCGGCGCTTCTCCGATGAGATATTCCGTCAAATAGTCGACGGCCTCCCATGCCGGCATCGAGCCGGATGCGACGATGGCGTCACAGACGTAGCTGAGCCAGTTTCTGGTGAGGCCCGACGGTCGCTCGACACACGTTCGTTCCACGCTCGACTCCTCTCCTATCCGATGACCGGTCCGTTCGGCGGCTGAACGTCAACGTCCGGCGGAATCATCGACGGTTGGTCGACAAAAGCGGCGGGATCATACCGATCTGCAAGGCGAGGGTCAATGCTGGAGAGAAACGTTATTGAGGAAGAATGGGCCGGTTGGCGAGATCGGCATACCGCTCGTGAATCTTCTTCACGTCCTCCATGGAGCTCAGGAAGACGTCCAGAAGGTCGGGATCGTAATGTTCCCCGCGGTGTTTCAACATCAGATCGACTGCATGATCCAACTCGAAAGCCGGCTTGTAAACTCGTTCGGTCGTCAGGGCGTCGAAGGCGTCGGCGATCGCGGCGATCCGGCCTTCGATCGGAATGTCTTCACCCTTTAACCCGCGTGGATATCCGCTCCCGTCCCACCGTTCGTGGTGAGTCCACGCGATGACGGCGGCGACTTTCAGCAACTCCGCATCCGACCCGCCCAAGATCCGATAGCCGATCTCCGCGTGTTGGGCGATGACGTTGAATTCCTCGGGAGTGAACTTGCCGGGTTTGAGGAGGACATGGTCCGGCGTCCCGATCTTTCCGATATCGTGCATGGGGCTGGCTGTGCGGATGAGGTCGCACCGGTCGGCTGATAGGCCGATCTTGCGCGCGAGCAGCTCGCAGTAGTGGCTCATCCGTTGAATGTGCTTGGCGGTGGAACTGTCTCGGAACTCGGCGGCGATGGCCAGTCGTTGGATCGTCTCTTCCCGGGACAACCGGAGTTCTTTCTCGCTCCGCTCCAACCATTCGAGGGCTTGTTGCAGGGCCATGGTGCGCGTGCGCACAATGTCCTCGAGGTTCTGGCGGTGAGCTCGGTTTTCAATTTCCAGTCGCCGGCGCCGGAAGGCATTGGCGACGTTGATGAGGACTTCATTCGCTTCGAAGGGCTTGATGACGTAGCCGAACGCTCCCATGTCCAGCGCGGCATTCGCCAGGACCGGGCTGTCCAGGCCGGTCACCATGATCGCCGCGGTGCAGGGATATTCGGTCAGCACATGTCGCACGAGATCCATGCCGGATTCACCTGGCATGTTTACGTCGCAGAGGATCAGAGCGAACGTCCGCTCTTCCAACTGCCGTCGCGCCTCGCGGGCATCGGCAGCCAGCGCGACCGGGTAGCCGTGAGTTTGGAGCAAATACCCCAACAGGCGCCGGATGGGCTCCTCGTCGTCGACCACCAAAATGTTCTTTTCATCGATCAGAGACTGATAGCCGTTGAAAGGGATCGGCGTTGGCATACGACTTCCGTTCGGTCGGCCGTGCGATCTGATTCAGGGATGACGGTTTCGCACGTTATCGGTCTCGTGGATGAAGTCTTGAGCGTGAAAACCCGCCGGATGGATCAAAGACGGCTGCACCTTTTGTGCC